>CAZIJM010000135.1:0-3965 GCA_964539695.1 uncultured Methanomassiliicoccales archaeon
CGTCTGGCTTAGAAGGCCAGCGCTATATCCTGGCTAAGCCACGAGCCCACTCTCATCCCTCATTTACTCATATCATTTAAAGCTTACTTGGTCAAGACGCCATGGCCTCTGTGTCTATATAATTCAGTATCAACCCGTAATCCAGGTACATCGTGCAAGCTTCCACAATGCAGATCAATCCAAGAACTAAGAGGAGGGGCCACCAGTTTAGGATCTTCCCGACCAGTTTGACAATCGCCTCGGCAAAGTTGAAGACCGTGTAGATCATCGCTCCGCACAGAAACGCGATTATGATCTTCGGCCACCCCTCGGCTAGGAATGACATGTCCACCGTGTCGGCTATCATGTACCTGTCGAGACCACCCAGGATTATATACGCCAGCACTATAACCATGAGAGCCAGTATAACGGCAAAGTGCACCTCGCGGAACGGTCTTATGACCAGCGCGAATCCTGCCACAGCGACGAAGAGCAACGTGGTCATCCTCCATTCGCCGTAGAACATCACGGCCTCGCACAGCATAATTATGCCGAACGCGAGACCCAAGAACATCAAGAACTTGTATTTTATGGATTCCTTATTCTTTACATAGCAGATCGCTATAAATAGGGCTAGGAGACCTCCCACGAAGAGCATGGTCTCCGGGATGTGCGTCCCCACCCATGACGTTACATCCGTTGTATCCATGCAATGGTCATTAGTTCAACAGTATAAAAATTGGAATGGGTGGGTAATATGGCCCCGCACTTGACGAGGCCGTTTGGATCATACGATCTTGGTTCCCGCGTTGGGTCCGGCACCCTCGTCATAGACGGCGACGACGTCAAACATCCACAAGGCTTTCGCCTTCAGGTTGGCGGCTGCAAGAGCGACGTTCATCTGCTCGAGTTGCTCTCCGTTGTCATAGCGGACGGGGTTGTCGACCTGGATTTCGTACGCCTTAGGTCCGGCGGAGATTAAAAATGCGGCCTTGCTGTTCTCGACCATGTACTCAGTGGACCTCTTCATTAGGACTTCTCCTACAACCATTTTTCCAGGGGTAGGACAGGCGATGGTTCCACAAACGATGGCGTGTGGTTGTCCTACCTTGTTGGCGGTGACAAGGACCTTAACAGTGTCCTTAGCGTTCATAATCTCGATAACTTCTGCAGGAATATTTACCATTTCTAGCACCCAATAGGTAATTGATGCTGCAGTATTTATTCGGTCGGTATCACATTTGATACTGTTTCGACGGACGCAATTTCCTACCATTGGTATATGGTTCTAAGTTGTATAAATATCATTAAAATAGAAAATAAATTAAGTCCACAATGATACGCGTACTCTTGTTGTGAGTACACTCCTGTGCAGACAAATGAACTGACGTTCTCGTTCCTCAGGAACATGTAACCTGCTCACAAATTAGACGATTTCCATGTCGTAAGAACCTCTGAAAGCGGCTAGACGGTGTTTACGGACCTCCTTTCGAACCAGTGCATATACAACGTGACTGTCGAATCCCCGGAGGAGGATATCGGCAGGGCCTTAGGCTCGGTCCTTTCACATATGAACGGCGCCAAGGGCTTGGTCAACCACCATCAGAAGGTAGACGGTTTCAAAAGCCTGGTAGATTGCTTCCCGAAGGTGGCGGTCATGGAGGTAATTCTGAACGCGGTGGTTCACAAAAACTACTTGGTCAAGGAGGATATTGGGATCACCATTTTGGAGGATTGTGTGACTATGGTATCCTCCAGTTTAGCATTCAAGTACATAACGGAATCGGGGACCAAAGCCTGATCCGCGTTATAGAAATGTACCATCTGAAGGGCTAGAACAAGCGCAGGTTCATGACTATAATCAGGTCCTGCTTCTGTTCCGCTCTGCATCCGAAGTTCGTCTCTAGGAATAAGCACTTCAATGTGGAGTTGACAACAATCAACAGCGTGTTCAACATGTACGGATCCAAGATCCTCAGGACATCATCATACATGAGCAGCAGGGGAGAGATGACCGCCGATGATATGAGAGGATTTCTAAAGATATCCAAGAACTACGCTGACAGCATTTTGGACCGCCTAGAGAGCGATGGCGTTGTGTTCATCATGTACGCGCGGGGGGGGCGTCAAAAATACTACCTGTGCAATAAGGCAATCCAAAAGACGGACGGCGCCTAAACTATCGCGGGGGATGAGGGCAAGAAATTATTGCTAATCGAAACCACAATCAATTGTCATGAGTCCAAAAGTCCGGTGATCGATAGTGAGGATGAGGAAAAGTGGTGGACAGGGCGAGATTCGAACTCGCGGCCTCTACCATGCCAAGGTAACGATCTTCCAACTGATCTACCTGCCCAGCAAAATGGCTGATATGTTGCTTTTATTTAAACATTTCTTTTCAAAAAACCATCGTCGGAACGGCCAGCAGACTGGTTCAGAAAGATCTCCCGTATAGACAAGTTCCGCCTTTCCAGGACGTCCGGGTTATGGGTTGAAGTCGTCATCTGGTATTGAGGGGGCGTCTAGCTCCTATTACTTTTGTAATACATGGTGTGCATTACCACTCATAGGTTCGAAATCTCAGACGACCATGCTGACAGCGGTTCTGATGATTCTATGCATGGTAGGAACGTTCGTCATGTTCGCCATAAGCAGTCTTTCAAGGAAGAACAGACCTACTATGGAGGGGTACGTTGAATGATATCTTCGCCGAGAGAACGATCAAACGCTTCAAGCTGGATGAATCCGGAACGGACACCATCCTCAGATTCAACTACATCATCACTGTCGGGAGCGAGACCGTGAAACTCCAGTTGCACTTCTTCCTCGGCCGCGACAAGACGTTCAAGGGGGAGCTATACGTCGAGGACGAGACGACCACCATCACTGGATGGAGGCAACGCGCCGGACCGACGATACCAGATAGTTCACGTACTGTTTGTTCAAGGAGGGTGTCGTCGTCGATATAGAAATCATGTCCAAGGGGACATGCCACGGCTACCATCGCTTAAGCTAGCCCGTAATCGAGGAAGAAGTCCTCGATATCTAGGTTTAACTAGTAGTTCGACAAAGTGAATAACTTAAAATACTCGGTAAACAAGGCCCTGAATCCAGCCCTATAGACTCGACCACTTCGGAGTACATAATGTACATGTAAAACGCCATCTCGATCACGCAGAGTAGAATGTTGCCTAACCCCTGGCCATGCCCAGGAGGTAAATGTAGACCAATGACGACGATAGCATCCTAGCGTCTGCTTCGAAGCACCCGCCAGGCCGTACTGGTCTCTTATCCCGTCGTGTTCGTTGTCTACATAGAAATTAGCCCATCCCTCTGGTTCTGACGCACTAGCGTCAGAATCTGCTCCAGGTCGGGGCTGTTGTAGTTGTTCGACTGGGGCTGGGAGTTGTGCTACCCCACCGAGTACACCCCCACTCACTCAGCGTGGATGTTATTGGTGTTGCCCCTCCCTTGGTTATGCTATATATCCCGCTGGAGTCCCAGTCGAAAGAATGGACACCATGATCATGGCTTTCCTCTTATCTCCGCAATAGTCGAAGCGACCTCTATTATGGCTCCGGACCACCCGTCGTACCATTTCATGTAGCAATAAGTTTTCTCCATGTCTCCCTGGAGGAGGAACGCAAACATCAGGATTGAGCGGTTGATATGCTCGTTAGGCGTGTCCATGTTATTGTTGTCGCTGTGGTGACGAACATCAATCCACGCCGGCCAGGTTCGAGTTAAACAGAGACCTCTGGTCCGCGGCGACGTCGTAGTACTCCATTATGTACACGTCCACACCGACAGTTATAATGCTCTCGTAGTCGAAACTCTCGGCGGTACCGTAGGAAACGTTCTCCAGCACGCTGATCTCCACTTATATCCTGAGTTTATTACTTGTATTTAGTAACGTGCATATGCACGTACATGCGCGAGTCGCTGATCGCCCCGATCATCTTTTGGTGGATGTCGGCCCGTGTGGT
>CAZIJM010000136.1:0-3848 GCA_964539695.1 uncultured Methanomassiliicoccales archaeon
AAAGAATCAAGATCTTGGATGAAGAGATGGACACTTTGAACATCAAAGCAGACAGTAGCACAAGAAATGAAATTACATTATCTTTCCGAGGGAAAAAACATAAAATTATTTCTTAACAAACTCTAATATAGATCAGGCATTTCTAACGATTCAAATGACCGACGTCGAATCGGAGATAAAGAGTGCCAAATCAGCATCTATACAGCTTTCCGCCCTCGCGACGGAGGTCAAGAACAGGGCGCTCTCCGTTATGGCAGATATGCTAGATTTGTCCCGTGCGTAGATACTTGAAGCCAACGCCAAGGACTTAGATGCTGCCAAGGCTATGTTGGACAGCGACGAAATTTCCAGCTCGATATACAAGAGACTGAGGATAGACGAGTCCAAGATTGACGGCATGATAGCAGGTATAAGAGACGTCGTCTCCCTGCCGGACCCAGTGGGGGAAGTCATATCTGCCTTGGACTTGGACGACGGCCTCACGCTCTACCAAGTCAGGTGCCCCATAGGCATGTTGGGAATGATCTTTGAGTCCCGTCCCGATGTGGTTCCACAGATTATGTCCCTCTGCCTGAAATCCGGGAACGCTGTCGCGTTTAAAGGCGGCAGGGAGGCATCCAATTCGATACGTGTTTTGTTCAATATCCTCAAGGAGGCCGCGACCTCGGCGGGCGTCCCCAAAGAGGCGTTTGTTCTTCTCGAGACGAGGTCGGACATCGGCGCCATCCTAGGCTTGAACGAGTACATCGACCTCCTGATCCCCAGGGGATCCAACGAGTTCGTCAGGTACATCCAGGAAAACACAAGGATCCCAGTGCTCGGGCACGCGGCTGGAATATGCCACATCTACGTGGATGACGCCGCAGACTTAAATATGGCTGCGGCCGTCGCCCTAGACTCCAAAGTCCAATATCCCGCGGTTTGCAACGCTGCTGAAACGCTCCTAGTTAACTCTACTGTAGCGAAAGAGTTCGTGCCCCGTATAGTCTCCCTTTACAAGGAGAGAGGCGTGGAGGTTAGGGGGGACGGGAGGGTCTGTGCTTTGGCTGACACCGTCCCTGCGACCAATGAGGACTGGGACACAGAGTATGGCGACCTGATCATCTCGGTGAGGGTGGTGGACTCACTCCGGGAGGCCGTGGATTTCATCAACGTGCACGGCTCTCACCACACTGACGCGATAATAACCTCCGACACCTCCAGAGCCGCCATGTTCGTGGCCAACGTAGACTCCGCAAGTGTCTTCGTCAACGCGTCCACTAGGTTCGCGGACGGCTACCGCTACGGGAAGGGTGCGGAGGTCGGGATATCTACTAACAAGATTCACGCCCGTGGGCCAGTGGGCATAGAGGGCCTAATGATCTACAAGTACGTCCTAGTCGGGAGCGGCAAGGTCGTCAAAGACTACGTCGGGCCCGGGTGCAGGTCATTTAAGCATACGAGGTCGTCCGCCGAGTACCCCTACAGGAGTAAATGACGATGGTCTCCAGAAAGTTACTCCTCGGGGACGTAGGCAGGGTCGTAATCAAGATCGGATCGTCCTCGATCATGAGGAACCAAGCCTCTATCTCCAGGGACTTCATGGACTCGGTGGCCGAGCAGATCGCCAGGCTGAGGGCGGAGGACGTAGAGGTCCTAGTCGTTTCCTCTGGCGCCGTGGCCATCGGTCTCGAGGCCATGAAGGTCAGTCCCAACCCCAACGATATCCCGATACGCCAGGCCGCCTCCGCGGTGGGTCAGGGGATCCTGATGAAGGAGTGGTCAGAGTGCTTTCAGCGTCACGGCATAATCGTAGGACAGGTCCTGATGACCCTCGACAACTACTTGGACAAAACTGAGGCCGTAAACATGAACAACACCATCGAGTTCCTTGTGAGGAACGGGGCGGTGCCCATTTTCAACGAGAACGATGCCGTCTGCGTAAGGGAAATCAAGTTTGGGGACAACGATACACTCTCCGCCATAGTGGCCAGTAGAACTGGTGCGGATCTCCTGGTGATATTATCGGATGTGGCGGGACTCTACAATAGCGATCCTACCATCAATCCCGATGCAAAGCTTATACCTGTAGTGTATAACATCGATGACGTCCGCCACATGGCTGGTGACTCCACATCTGGCGTGGGTACAGGCGGCATGAAGACCAAGTTAAGCGCTGCCCAGATATGCCATGACGCTGCATGCAGTATGATCATCGCTCTCAGTAGAGAGGATCAGGTAATCTACAAAGCAGTCACCGGCGAGGATGTGGGCACTATATTTGTGGCCGACAAGGGCATACTAAGAAGAGGTGCTGGATCAAGTCCGCTCACCCCCCGGCCGCCTAATTCTCGACGACGGTGCTGCGAAGGTGGTCAGGAATCACAAGTCATTACTCTCAGTGGGGATAAAGAATGCGGAGGGGCAAGTTCAACAGAGATTATGTTGTGGAAGTGGTGTTCAGAGGCAAGATCATCACCAGAGGCATCATGGCTTACCACTTTATGAACACTAAGATGATTAAGAGCAGGCACAACGACAAAATAGAGTTTCTTCTCTACTACAAGTCCCATGACGATGCGATAATCTCCAAGAACATCGCATTCTTCCTCTGACCTAGATCTACTCGGAGGTCATAGAAACAAAGGAGTTTGCGGAAGCCGGAGAATCTCCCTCAGCGTTTCGAGGGGGATCACTCCTATTCAGTGATGACCGGTGCTTCTCATCCACAATATTCTGCACCACGGACCGATGGAACTTTGGCTTTTCCACCTCTGCGTCATCCTGTTCCCTCCAATCTTTGTAGAGGCCCGAAACACGAACTTGCAAAAGCCACCACAATTATGTTCACCGTTCCTATCGTGACCATGAACGTGTCGTAGAGGTCTTCATCTACCCTATACCGATGGTGCAGGAGAGGAACATCACCCCAATGACCAGTATACGGACGGCCATGATAAACCTCTTGTTGTCCTTGATGAACCTGATGTTGGACTCGCTCATGGAGTAGTACCAGATCTGACTAGTGAACGTGAAGATAAGCATGAACAGGGAGACGATAATCCTATCGACCTGTCCGTCCAAAGTGCTGTTAACAATGGCCTGAACCAGCTGGGAGTTGTCTATGCCTTCGATCAGACCGATGGCCACTGTCGCTGCAGGTCCCGAAGAAGAGAATCACGAAGGCGGTGAACGAGCATACTATGAGGATATCCACCGGGTCCCGAAGGACTATATTATACCATGCTTAATTGGGTGTTTGACATTCGCAGTTCTTATGATGTTAACAACGGAATTGAGACCCACCTCGTTAGAAAACACCCCGCGTTTGAAATCCACCGTTATGATCATTCCAGAACACGGCCCCGAGTTCTTTGACGATGATCACGCTCGTGACTCCGGCTAATTTCTGACACCCACGTGGACACCCGGTCCTATACAAAAGGCCTTAAACGACAAGACCGTGTGGTTCGTCTTATCTTTCTTGGCCCCCGATAGAGCGAACCTGGCGGTATTGTAGATCTTCAGAATCGGAAGGCTCTCGAGCCTTATGAAATAGATACCGAAACCGACGAGGAACACGAACGTGAAGTACTAGACGTAGGTATTAATGGTCTCGATTATCTCAGTAAAATCAAACCATAATATCAAATCTCACGCGATGTTGAAAAATTAATCAAATTGCGATACGATGAATGGAAGCTAGTGGGCCCGGCCGGATTTGAACCGGCGACCTCCGCCATGTCAAGGCGACGTCATAACCCCTAGACCACGAGCCCAACGTAGGCGTGATATCCTTCCTATTCTTATATATTTTGGCTTAACCAACACTGTTGCACAATTTAATAGATGTGACGGACTGAATCGGT
>CAZIJM010000137.1:0-3832 GCA_964539695.1 uncultured Methanomassiliicoccales archaeon
TATAATCATAGTTTCTTCCAGCTAACAACACCGAGTTCGCGTACGAACTCGATGTTGTTGGTATTCATGAACTGTGCGATTAGAATAGACTAGCTAAACGTTAAATAACGAACCGACCATCCGCGAATGATGAAGGTCTACAGCACTCACTTCATTCTCAAGGGCATGGACTACAAGGACCTGGCCCCGGTTTTCCCCGATATTCTAAAGATGTTCCTAGAAGAGATTGGTCAGACGCCTGAGGAGGAGGAAATTCTGCAGATGCTGATATAGCTCAATACAATGGACCTCGAACGCAATAAGAAGCCCGAGGGCTATAACCGCAAAGGGAAGGTCCGTCTGGTATTCCCTATGGACAGGAAGGAGTTCTACATCAAGACCTACACCAAAAGTACAGACCTATCCCACATTGCCGACAACATTAGCAACATGCTGACCGCGGCTGGGATCAACTTCACAGTTAAACAGAACTATAACGTCGACTTCAACTGAGCCACCCTCTCTATTTGGGATGCGACAGTTGGACGGCCAATGTTTCTTCCGAATTACTAGAAAAAAAGATAAGACTACAGGTTACCCCCTCATGTTTTTCACTCGACAAGCGCTTTCCAGCAGTTCCGGATAAGCTGGCTCTCTTGTCTTATGACCTCGTCCCTAAACGTGATCTGCTCAATGGCCTTCGAAATCTGGATGCCCGTGGACCGAGGAGAGGTGCCGCCGTAGGAATTCCTGCGTTTCACGCACCTGATCACCGAGAGAATGTCAAATACGTCCTCCCCAATCCTATCCGAGAAGGTCCTGAGTTCTTCCAGGGATGTGTTCTCCAGGTTCCTACCGGACTCTATGCTGTACCTGACGGCCGCGCCGACGATACCGTGCGCCTCTCTGAACGGGATACCCTTGGTGACTAGGTAGTCCGCTAGGTCGGTGGCGTTGATCTGTCCTCTGCTGGTGACTTCCAGCATCCTCTTCCTGTCGAAAACAGAGGTGGAGACGATCTTGGACATCATCCTCGCACTGGCGATAATGGTGGACATGGATTCCATGACGGGCCGCTTGTCCTCCTGGAGGTCGCGGTTATATGTCAATGGGAGACCCTTGGTCATGGTAATCATAGTCATGAGAGCACCGACCACCGCGCCGGTCTTTCCGCGAATGAGCTCCGCTATGTCCGGATTCTTCTTCTGCGGCATGATAGATGAGCCTGTGGTGTACCTGTCGTCCATCTCCACGAAGCCGAACTCCTGCGACGACCACAGGACCAGTTCCTCACACAGGCCCGAGAGGTGCACGGCTGTCTGGGCGGCGCAATATGCCAGCTCAGTGACGAAGTCTCTGTCGCTTACTGAGTCCATGGAGTTTTCGGTGGGCTCCCTGAACCCAAGGGCCTCAGAGGTCATCCTTCTGTCGATCGGGTAGGTGGTCCCCGCGAGGGCCGCGCTACCCAGGGGGCACTTGTCCATCCTCCTGAACGCGTCTAGGAACCTGTCCGCATCACGAGAGAATTTGAAGGCGTGGGCCAGCATGTGTTGGGCCAGTGTTACAGGCTGAGCGTGCTGCATGTGGGTGAATCCAGGCATGATTGTGTCGACGTTGTCCTCGGCGACCTTTACCAGGGCCATCATTAGATCGTTCACAGCCTCAGCAGCGCCCAGGGCCTCATCCCTCAGGTACATCTTGAAATCAGTGGCCACCTGGTCGTTTCTGCTCCTGCCGGTGTGAAGCTTCCCCCCGACGGGTCCGATGGCTTCGGTGAGACTGAACTCGATACAGGTGTGCACGTCCTCAAGGGAGTGGTCGAACTCGAACGTCCCGTCCCTCACTTTCACCAGGATGTCCTTGAGGCCGGCGATGATTAGGTCCGCATCTTCCTAGGGGATGACTTTACACTTCCTCAGCATCCTCACGTGGGCTAGGGACCCCATGACGTCGTAGAACGCCATGTGGGAGTCCATGTCTAGAGAGGAGGTGAAGACCAGGGTGGAGTTGTCTATCTCGGCCGAAAATCTTCCTGACCATAAGGCCTGCTGCAAGTGGATCACTTCTTCTTAGTGGTGTGGCTTTTGGCTGCGGTCCTTCCGGGGAGGCCCCAAACATAGATGAAGCCGGTGGCGGAGTTGTGGTCGAAGACGTCGCCCTCCGCGTAGGTGCTCAGCCCCACGTCGTACATGGAGTAGGGAGACTTCCTGCCGACCACGGTAACGCTTCCTTTGTACAGCTTTATGCGGACGATGCCGGTAACGAACTCCTGGGTCTTATCGATAAATGCCTGGATAGGTTCCATCAGGCCGCTGAACCAGAGTCCATCGTAACACAACTGGCAGAATTTCTGCTCGATGCCGCGCTTGAACTCGATGGTGTCCCTGGGCAGGGTCATGGCTTCCAGAGCCTGGTGGGCCTTGATCAGAGTGACAGCGGCGGGGCACTCGTAGGTCTCGCGGCTTTTGATGCCCATAAGGCGGTCTTCGATGTGGTCAATCCTCCCGACACCGTAGGCACCAGCGATTCTGTTCAGCTTCTCGATGAGCTTCACTCCACCCATCTTTCTGCCGTTGAGGGCCACAGGGATCCCCTGCTCAAACTTAATCTCCATGTACTCGGGTTTGTCAGGAGCCTTTTCAGGGTCTACAGTGTTCTTCCACACGTCCACGGGTGGTTCGGCCCAAGGGTCTTCGAGAATGCCGCACTCGCAACTGCTACCCCAGAGGTTCTCGTCTCTGGAGTAGGGGCTCTCCTTCTTAACGATGATCTCGATATCATTCTTTTTAGCATACTCGATCTCGGCCTCCCTGGTGGTGACCCATTCACGCACAGGAGCGATGATCTTAAGATCGGGGTCCTGAGAGACGATGCCGACATCAAACCTAACCTGGTCGTTGCCCTTCGCGGTACATCCATGGGCGATATATTTAGCGCCCTCAGCCTTGGCCACCTCCACCAGCTTCTTGGCGATGAGAGGCCTGGCGATGGCGGTGCTCAGAGGGTAGACGTTCTGGTATAAAGCATTGGCCTTCAAGGAAGGCCAAACGTAGTCAGTGATAAACTCGTCAGAGACATCGATATAGTCTGCCTTGATTGCGCCATTTCTGAGGGCGCGGGCGACGATATCGTCCTCGATGGGGAGCTGTCCGACGTTGATCGTGATCGCTATGACATCCAGGTCGTAGTTCTCCTGGAGCCAGCGTATGGCCACGGACGTGTCCAGACCGCCTGAGTAGGCGAGGACGACCTTGTCCTTGGCGGCTTTCTTCTCTGCATTCTTGGATTTGGGCTTGCAGGATGCCATTTTGATCGGTGCCCGGATTCACTTATCAGCTATATTTAAAGTGGCGACGACCCCGGAGGCGCGAGAATCTGGCGTCCCCGGTCAATCATTATAGTGCTAGTCACCGTGGCACCAGCATGAGGTTAACTCTGCTTGTCCTGCCCATCCTGTAGGGCGTCATATGGAAGGTGGTGGGTATCCTATCCGACTGGAGCATAGACGGGATGACGATAGTCCTGTCCAGGGTGTCTCTGGCCACGGTCATGATGCTTGTCCTATTCCTAACCGTCAACCGCTTGCTGCTGAGGTTTGGGCCGGTGGATATCTGGTTCTTTCTCGTCTACACGTTGTCGATGCTCGGGCTCAACGTGTTCTACATAGCGTTGGGAACAAGGTGCCTCTGTCCCTGGTAGCCGTCCTACTAAGCATATCGTCAATGTTCATGTTGGCGATGGTCAGAATGGTGTTCGACGAGAAGATAAGGATATGTTAAGAAATTAATTTAATAATTGTCTCTATATCCTGCATGGTCAATCTATATAGTGCGTGATCGATTCCAATGATGTA
>CAZIJM010000138.1:0-3767 GCA_964539695.1 uncultured Methanomassiliicoccales archaeon
CGGAGCACATGAACAGCAGGGCCTTGAAGAAGGCGTGGTTCATCATGTGGAAGCAACCCGCAGTGAATCCGACGACACCGGCTGTAATCAACGCAGTGCCTTCGGCTCCCCCTATGTCCATACCTAAGGCTACAAGGTATCCTCCGGCTCCAAGGGCAAGGACCATGTATCCCAATTGAGACACCGTGGAGAATGCCAAGACCTTCTTGATGTTCATATTGTTGAGCGCCATGGTGGCGGCGAATATCGCGGTAACTCCTCCAATAATGCCCACGAAAAGCATGACCTCGGGGTTCTGGACGAAGAGGGGGTATCCCCTAGCGACTAGGTAAACCCCTGCTTTAACCATCGTCGCGGCGTGGATCAGAGAGGAGACTGTAGTGGGGCCAGCCATCGCATCGGGAAGCCAGTCATGCAGGGGGAACTGGGCGCTCTTACCGATGACACCTCCAAAGATTAGGAGCATTCCGAAAGCAAGCATGTCGGGGTCGGCGACCGCGATGTTGGCGGCATCGAACAGCGTAGTGTAGTTCAGGCTCTGGAACTCGCTCAGTAGAACGAACAAACCCGCCATCAGACAGACGTCTCCCAAGCGAGTGACTAGAAACGCCTTCTTGGCGGCCGATGCGGCGTTGGCCGATGCGGTGTCGCCGTCGTTATGCCTGAAGGACCAGAATCCAATCAGCAGGTAGGAGCACAGTCCCATGACTTCCCAGAAGATGAACGTTTCCAGGAAGTTACTAGATACGATCAGACCGAGCATACCAGTCAAGAACAGAGAGACCTCGGCATAGTACCTCGTCCTTCTGGGTCCCTCCTCTCCCATGTACCCGAGGGAATACACGAAAATCAAGGTGGAGATGAACGAAGAGAATAGCATCATCAGGCAGGTGAGGCCGTCCACGTAGAATCCGAGGTGCATTGTAATGTCACCGATCGAAAACCATTCGATAGATTGAGTCACAGATTTAGGATACGTGTCGCCGGTGAGGTACTCGTAGGAAATCACGGCGGCTATGATGAATGAAAGCAGTGCTCCCGCTATAGCGATGTATCCGCCCTTATGGGGGGTCTTCCTGCCAATGAGTCCAATGATCAGGAAGCATAGCATCGGGATGAAGGGCACGAGCCATGTATATTCTATAAGCATCTTACCACCTCATCGATATGAGCTCAGCGTCATCGAGGTCGCTTGTCTTCCTCAACTTGTAGGCGTTGAGCAGTATGGCTATTCCGACGGCAACCTCTGCCGCCGCGACGGAGATCGTCATGACCACGAAGGCCTGACCGAGCACATCGCCGTTAAAAGCACCGAACGCGACGAAATTGATATTCGCGGCATTAAGCATTAACTCAATGCACATGAGCACCACTATGGCATTACTCTTGGTCACAACTCCGTAGGCACCGATCACAAATAGAATGGCACCAAGGACAAGGAAGTACTCAATTGGAATCATCACCCTCGACCTCCTCTCTCGAAATGCAGACACCGCCGATCATGGCTCCGAACATGAGCAAAGCCAGCGGGATAAGTACGACACCGTACTTTTCAAACACTGTGTAGGCAAGGCTATTTTTCCTTAGCTCTCCGTTCTTGTCGTAGATGGAATTGAAGCTGCTGGTGTCGATGTCCGGAACGGACTCCGGCGTGTCGCTACTGCTGTAGTCATCCCAGTCCACTGTGATAATGCCAATGATCAGGACGGCTAGAAGGATGACAGAGACCGCCGTTCCGACCACGATCTTCTTTGTTGTCATTGGTCACCCTCCTTTTTCATAATGTATCTTCTAGTTAACATGATGCTGAACGCGAACAGGATGGTGATAGCTCCCACATACACAAGAATCTGGATCACGCCTATGAATTCGGCCTCCAAGAAGAAGTACACGAACCCAACACAGAGGAATACCAGCGCGAGATAAAACGCACTATGGATGACCTCTTTCTCGGTGACAACGAAGAGTGCCCCGAGAACCGCAATTGTCGCGAGTATCAAGAAAGCGATAAGGTCCAGGTTAGACAGCAAATAGTCCCCAAAGTCGAACAAACCTCCCCAGAACGCGTTCCACAAATCCATGAACGCTCCCATCAGAGCACCTCCTTAATCTCAAGAGCATCCTTCGGACAGTCGTCTACGCAGTTGCTGCAGCAGATGCACTTGTCGTTGTTTATCACCGGGCGCAGGATAGGTTTACCTTTGTCGTTAATGCCCTTTTCCACCATCTGAATGGCGGTGACAGGGCAGACTTTGGCACACTTCTTGCATCCGATGCATTTATTGTCAATTAGCTCGGGCCTGTCCAGTGCAAACAAGGAGACGCGCCTCTCGGGGTTGCCATTGGCGATATCTGAGGGGAGAGTGACCTCTAACTTAACCTCCATGCCCTCGGTAGTCCCCTCGAAGTTAAGTCTCCTAGGGCCGTAAAGCAGGTCAAACCTCGTGTACTCCGCGATCTCATACTCGGGGGTCACAGTCATCGCATCCACAGGGCAATACTCGGCGCAGTATCCGCACATGGCACACCTGCCCATGTTCACCTGAGGCCTCTTGACCGTCTTTCCGTCATCGTCCACAGCGTCAACGAGCTTAATACACGCGGTGGGACACATGCGCACGCACATGCCACATCCAACGCACTTGTCGAACCTGAGTCCGGGACGTCCACGGTAGTTCTCAGGAACCCACTCCTTCTCGTAGGGGTAGAGCACTGTGACAGGCCTGTGGGCGACCGTCTTGCAGAAGAGCTTAAAGACCGTCCATTGGGGCTTAAGGACCCACAAGCTCTTGGCCAGGTTCTTGGGGTACTTATCAAGATATTTGATTGTCATCAGAACATACCTCCTATCTTCAACAGAAGAACCACTGTCAGGTTGATGATGGATAGCGGCATGAAGACCTTCCATCCAATATTGAGGATTTGATCGGGCCTGACACGGGCCAGAGCAGCCCTAACGAGGATCATTAGGAAGAACACGAACCACGTCTTCAGTAGGAACACGATTTCGGGTACCGGACCATCTCCTATGATGGGAAGAGTCCAGCCTCCGAGGTACATGATGGTGACCATGGCGCATGCCACGTAGCCTCTGAAGTAATCAGCAAGCATTATGAGACCCCACTTCATTCCGGCATACTCGGTCTGCCATCCTTCAACCAGCTCGGCCTCGGCCTCCGCGATGTCGAAGGGCAGACGCTCAGATTCCGCCGTGGCGCAGAAGAAGAACGTGATGAAACCGATAATCTGTGGGACGAAGTACCATACAGTGTCATTCTGGGCGTAGACGATGTCACCGATGTTGAAGCTGCCAGCAAGTAACGCAGTAGTGGCTATCATGATGAGCATTGGGACTTCGTACGATATCATCAGCTCGGCCGCCCTCATACCTCCGATCAGGGCGTATTTGTTGTTCTGGGCCCATCCGGACACCAGAATGAAAAACGGTGCCAGGGCGAAGAACGCCATGATTATCAACAGCCCGGTGTCGTAGTTAACAACGAACCACCTTCCGGATAAGGGAATCATGCACGCCACGAGGACAGACACGCCAATAACCAAAGACACAGTCCACATGTAGGTCATCTTGTCAACCTTTCCGGGGATGGTGTTCTCCTTCATGAAGGTCTTGAGACCGTCAGCTACACACTGGAGGAATCCCTTCAGTCCGACCATCGTTCCCCTTCTGTCCATCATCCTTCCAAGGAACTTACGCTCCATCCACAATGATATTAGCGTGCAGACAAAGACCACGATGAAGATGATCA
>CAZIJM010000139.1:0-3752 GCA_964539695.1 uncultured Methanomassiliicoccales archaeon
TGTTCACAGAGTTGTTGAGCAGCGTGAAGAATTCCCTCTCCAAAATCTTCATGTACAATACGTGTGGCCTAGCCCATAGGACAAGTATCTGCGAATATTCGTCGCAGATCTCACATCTGAGCTTCGGGATGCGGGCCTCTATGATGGTTGCCTTTATTGAACACTTGATGTGCGAGTAGAACTTCCTCTCATACTGGTTCACCTTACAGAGTGCCCCGCACGCGGGGCACTAGTACATTCGGCATTTGACATTCATGATCAGATATAATTTTCCCGTGTCCGGACGATCATGATGGTCTCTGGAGCGTAGTTGCCCATCCTTAGGCCTTTGTAGAACCATGAACTCTCGATCCTAATGAGGATGTTAACAAACCTATCCGAATTCCCACCGAAGTACGTCTAAATCTCTGCGCTAGTGTTATCTACCTTACGATTGTACGAGATGTAGCACATCTCCTGAAAGTTTACATCTTTGGTAATGCTGCACTTTCTCAAAACTTTATTACCCTCAAATATTGGATGAATGCCTTGTATGTCGCAGGATTCACATACCATAAATTAATTCAACTTAATTGCTTGTTATTCAAGTTTTAATCTTAAATTATATAGAGAGCGCTGTTGTCCTATGAGATCATCGTGAACCTCATCATCTCGACAATAAACAAATCGGAACCGAGAGTTAAATGTATTTTGGACAAATAGAAGTACAAGTCTGGAATTATGGTCAACGATGAAGACTTCGTCATGATCTATATCAAATGAGACGAATGACACGGTAATTGGGACTACACTATCGCTCCACGCCTATAATCGTATTTACTTTTCATTAAAGCCTAGGTTCAATGCGTTTATGATCTAAAGACCGTTTTTAATCACGAAAATCTCAATGGTCTTACCCTCTTGGACTCCACCTTTTACTCACGTTTAAGATGTCTTCTCTCTTTACTATATATAGGTTCCTTTTAGTACGTGCAATTAATTTCGTAAGAAACCCTCTTTGAAATAATCCGACCATAATTTTTTAAGATGAAGACTCTCACGTGTACGTGAGAGTCTTCGTCTCATTTGCTGTCAAATTATTTCTTTTCTAAAACAATTAGAACAGTGACAGCATCGGATTATATATTTAATGACTGTTTTCAGACATTAAGCGGAGATAGCTAAGTCTGGCCCACGGCGCCGGCCTTGAAAACCGGTGAAGAATCTTCACGGGAGTTCGAATCTCCCTCTCCGCGCCACTTATACAGTATACAATCACAAAGAACGAATTTTTCATCTAGGTCCTACGCATTGTCGTAATATATGAGGATGACAACATGACAGCCTAATCACTCTATAGGGACATGGTGATCAGCACATCGGGGATCGTTATTAATCTCGACGAACTTATCAAGAGCGGTGTAATCTGGAAACGCGACAACTTTGTATTAGAGTACGCTAGCGTTGACAACGGAGTCGTCCATAGGCTGTTCGAAAAGCACTCCTAAAGGGAACGATCCCCCTGATTGAGTACAGAGAGTACATCATTGCATCCTTGTGCCCTTGCAGACACTGCCGGCAATTCGACGATCGCACGAGGCGCCCAGTGGACCATCTCAATGTGGTCTAGAGCCTGTAACGGATTTGAACTCTCCAATGAGTATCAGCCCAAAGGCAACGATGTCGACGTAGACTAGCGGGTTGGAGTGCTTGAAGAACACCTCGTTGTCGCAGTCCGCGACGATCTCCTCCTTGATATATTTCTCATAGAGGTCCAGGACCCGGCCAGCATCCACCTGCGTCCCCATCTCTACCACGGGCTAAATATACCCACTTCGGAGGTCTGCACCGAAACCAGATAACTTTAGTTGATAACATCGATGATGATTTCACCTTTCCGTCGTATGACACTGACCCGATTCTGTTCAAGAACCTAGTGACGCTGTTGACCACATTCAGGGCACTGTCCCTGTTAATTCTAGACGTTTCCTGGGTGTACAGCGAGAATGTTTTGAACTCTCAGATCTGCCAATTATAGTTAAACATTCCAGAGTCGAAGGGGACAAGGCCACTAGGACCACATATGACAGTGCAAAGGCTTTGGCGTTTTCCACGTTCTTGAATTCGGTCCTCATTATCTTCACATGGGTCATGAACTTCTCGGACACATGGTAACTGGCGAAGTGTATGCCGTATCTATATCCGATGAGCTCCTTGAATAGGCCATCGGCGATACTCTCCGTCGTCTCTCCAAGGTCGTGCCGTGGAATATCCTGTTAATGTCAGAGTTGTCTGTGGATCGGAATCTCTTCTCGATGTTTATCGAGTACGGGTTCACGCAAGAGATGACCGTGATGGAACAACCATCGTTGATCAGACCCCTAGCCTCCAGAGACTTCAGCCTGTCGACCGGTATCTAGCAGTAGTGGAGCTGTTGCACCTTGTTCCTTCTCATGGCGCCTATCAAGCATATGGTCTTCTTCCCGCTCCCGAACCTGAACCCAGTTGCCCGGAATAAATCCTTGCACATCGACTTCGGCTCGTAAACCGTGAACTTCTCTATACAATCACTCTTTCAGGATTCTGGCAAGTAACGAGCTCTCGTCCACCACTGGTGCTCACGGAGGGTTAACATTAGACCGTCGCAGGGCGACTCCACCTTCATCAGGATGTCTCCGGTCAACGAGTTGACGATGTCCCCTAAATGCTCCTCGCGCGGATGTTCTTTCAGTGCTCGATCATCGAAATGAATATACCGCCCTTGACGGCATTTATGTACTCCACTTAGCCGTTTACGGAAATGATGAACTTCCTGACCTCCGATACTGGGCTGTCTCACATGCCTAGATGGGCTATGAGGGCAATGATGCCTTTATTGAGCTGGTTTCCGTACTCTATCGCGAGCTTCATTCCTACATTCATCCCGCAACCAGGGTCGGTGCCCACCATATTCAAGGAATAGACCAGTGTCGATTCCAACATATAGTGAGAGCCAAGCACACTCAGATGAAGTTCACGTTCAAGAATCTGGTCAGCGACATCGGCTCCTTCGCTGTGAGCTCGTTGAATCCGACCTGAGAATCTTCCTCAGGAAGATGTTACTGGCGTGGACGTCTATGCAGACGTCCGCCCCAGTTATATCGTCGAAAATCTCCGCGGCTACATACTAGGGCATAGAGCCATCTCTTTTGCTCGAGAAGGTCCTGTTCATGTCCAGGTCGAAATCGGAGATGCCCTGGTGATGAGTTGATACCCAGAGGATTCAGACGTGATAGATGTCCACGATCCCCCTAAGATGGTTCATATTATCCCTGAGGTGCCTGGACAGCTCGAAGCAGACTAGCTGCCCTCCAGTTCATCGCCATGGGTGCTGATGACGATGAGATCCTATTGGCGTCCGGGCCTAGGCCCTTAGGCACGATCCTGTTCTTCCTTATCTTGAGCTCCTTGTCCACCGAGAACCTTATGGACACCATGTCCTCTATGTCATGAGGGTCCTCGTGGTGGTTCCGGTAGATCATCTCCACGTTCGGGAGTACCATGCACTTAAGCAGGAGCTCCTCCAGCTTCTCAGCAGAGACGACCGCAATCCCTCGGACGTTCAGCACCAGCCCTGTTTGACCTCCGACTATCATCACCTCCAAGACTATGTTGTCAAAGCCGTTCACCGAGAGGGTGTATGAGACATTCAAAATCATCGACACTTGCAGAGACAATAATATCTCCGTACACTCAAAGGCTGTGGTGCATTTCAAGAAGCTTATCGCCCAACT
>CAZIJM010000140.1:0-3752 GCA_964539695.1 uncultured Methanomassiliicoccales archaeon
CACGTTTCTTGTTCGTTGGCCCAGGGTTTTACCTCCAACTTCCTTCAGATTCCGCCTCGCGACGGACACCCTTGTCATTGACTAATGGTTCCCACTGTTGAGTCTGTAGAGAACTTTCACTTTTAAGATTCACTTCTATGCTGAACGCACTACAGTTCAACTCGCTCGTCTATGGGCGGGCAGGTTGTTCTTGAGTTCTGCGACCTCACGCTTCGCCGCTACGAGCGTGTAGGACTCATGCCTGTGAAATCGGATATCTGGGTGACAATCCTGTATCTCGTTTCTCGCAGTACAAGTTGAGGAACGCTCTGCACTGATATTCTTTTAATAATGGCATCATCTTGCCAATCATCGTCTTATTGAACTCATCCAACACTACTCCCTTTTGGGATTATCATGGGGAGTGTGTATGCATTATTTGACATATTATTTTTTATCATATTTTAGGTTATATAAATTTAGAAAACACTTTCTACATATTTTTTAAATATGATGTGAGGTTAGCCACCTTAGCATTAGAGGTCTGTTCATACGGCAGGCTATCGACGTTTCAATCGAAAATCAAAGAGATTTGAGGTGAAAAAGTGGGAAACGGTCTGTACACCGCAAGGAAAATGAAGACTGACCGCCAGAAGTTCCGCTGGCTAGACAGGGGTTATAAGAAGAGAGTCCTCAAACTGAGAGAGAAATCTGATCCGTTGGAGGGTTCCGCCCAGGCCCGCGGCATCGTCCTAGAGAAGGTCGGAATCGAGGCCAAGCAGCCCAACTCAGCCATCAGGAAGTGCGTGAGAGTCCAGCTCATCAAGAACGGACGCCAGATCACCGCATTTGCGGTTGGCGACGGAGCCATCAACTTCATAGACGAGCACGACGAGGTCATGGTCGAGGGTATCGGCGGAAGGATGGGAAGATCCTACGGGGACATCCCCGGAGTTCGTTACAAGGTTATCAAAGTCAATAACGTCTCCTTGGACCAGATGGTCAGAGGTAAGACGGACAAACCCGTGAGATGATTCACATGGCAGACGAGATCATAATACAGAAAACGCTCATCTTCGGCAAGTACAACACCTCCGAAGTCGTCGTCAACGACGGAGGACTTGCTAAGTATATCGACCTCACCCCCACCAACGTCCCCCACTCCGGCGGGAAGCACGCCAATAGGTGGTTCGGAAAGTCGAAGTTGAGCATCGTCGAGAGGCTCATCAACAACATCATGAGGACCGAGAAGTACACCGGGAAGAAGATGAAAGCGTACAAGACCGTCGCCCAGGCGTTTGACATCGTCGCCGTTAGGACGAAGAAGAACCCTGTCCAGGTCCTCATCGAGGGACTTGAGAATGCCGCCCCCCGCGAGGAGGTCACCAGGCTCCAGTTCGGAGGAATTTCCGTGCCCAAGGCCGTGGACATCTCTCCTCAGAGGAGGCTAGACATCGCCCTAAGGAACCTCAGCACCGGGGTCGTCAACGCCTCCATGAAGAACAAAAAGCCGATCTACGAGTGTCTCGCCGATGAGCTCATACTCGCCTCCAAAGGGGACATCACCTCCTACTCCGTCGCGAAGAAGGAGGAGGTTGAGAGGGTCGCTCAGTCGGCCAGATGATCCTGATATTCAGGTGAGTGACAATGGGCCGTAGAGAGGACAACGCAAAGAAAGCAGTTGAGCTGATGAAAGACCAGAAGCTCATTAGGAACCTCGGTACCGCAGCACACATCGACCACGGTAAGACCACCTTCTCCGACAACCTAATCGCGGGTGCCGGGATGATGTCTTCTGAAACCGCAGGCGAGCAACGCTTGCTGGATTACGACGAGCAGGAGGCCGCCAGGGGTATCACCATCAATGCCGCGTCTGCGGCAATGGTCGTTCCGTACAAAGAGCCGGACACCGGCAAAGTGAACCACTTCCTCGTCAACCTGATCGACACCCCCGGACATGTTGACTTCGGCGGCGATGTCACCAGAGCCATGAGGGCCTTAGACGGTGTCTACATTCTGGTCTGTGCTGTAGAGGGCATCATGCCTCAGACCGAAACCGTTATCAGGCAGGCACTGAAGGAGAGGGTCAGACCCATGCTGTTTATCAACAAGGTTGATAGGGCCATCGTCGAACAGCAGTTGACCCCCCAGATGATGATCGACAAGTTCTCGCACATTATCACTGAGTTCAACAAGAAGATTATGGATATCCTGCCTGCACCCCTCAACAAGCAGTGGCAGGTTAGTCTTCAGGACGGTACCGTGGCCCTGGGTTCCGCCTACAACAACTGGGCGGTATCCATTCCCTATCTTCAAAGGCCTGAGCTCAAGAAGATGAGTATGAACCTAACCAAGGTTTTCGAGTACTGCAGTAGGGAGGGTGGACAGGCCGAACTGGCCAAAATCATCCCCCTCGCCGACGTTGTTCTCGAGATGGCCATCAATCACATCCCCTGCCCTGTTGACGCTCAAAAGGTCCGTATCCCCACCATCTGGAAAGGTGACTTGGACTCCGACATCGGCAAGCAGATGCTAAACTGCGACCCCAACGGCGAAGTCGCTATGATGGTCACTAAAATCATCATGGACAAGCAGGCCGGAGAGATCGCCATTGGAAGACTATTCTCCGGAACCGTCAGAAAGGGCCAGGCCCTATACATCTCCGGCGTGTCCCAGTCTCAGAGGGTCCAGACTGTCGCCTTGATGGTTGGTGCCGACAGGACACCCATAGAAGAGTGCAAGGCCGGAAACATTGTCGCATTGACCGGACTCAAGGACGCCATCGCCGGAAGCACCGTGTCCTCCTTAAAGGACATGGAGCCCTTCGAGAAAATGTTCCACTATTCCGAACCCGTCATCACCAAAGCCATTGAGGCTAAGAATATGGCCGACCTGCCCAAGCTGGTCGAGGTTCTTAGGGTCATCGCCAAAGCCGACCCCTCATTGAACATCGAAATTAACAACGAGACCGGCGAGCACCTAATGTCTGGTATGGGCGAACTCCACTTAGAGATTACTGAGTACAGGATCATCCACGAGCAGGGAGTCGACATTGTCTCCTCCCCGCCCATCGTGGTGTACCAGGAGTCCATCAAGGGATCCAACCTTTCCGAGTTCGAGGGTAAGTCCCCTAATAAGCACAACAAGTTCTACTTCATCGTTAGTCCTTTGGAGGAATCCATCAAGGACGCCATTAGAAGGAACGACATCGACGTGGAAGCCAAGATCAAGGACCCCAAGGCTCTGGCTAAGCAATTGATGGACCTGGGGATGAGCGACACTGAAGCCAAAGGAGTCGTCGCCTTTAAGAACAACAACGTCTTGATCGACTGCACCAAGGGTATCCAATACCTCCACGAGACCATGGAACTCGTGAAGCAATCCTTCGAGGATGCCATGATGAGGGGGCCCCTTGCCAACGAAAAGATCGCTGGCGTCAAGGTCTGCCTCATGGATGCCAAGCTGCACGAGGACACCATCCATAGGGGCCCCGCCCAGATCATCCCCGCCGTCAGGGACGGTATCTACGGGGCCATGTGCCAGGCCGGGAGGATCCTGCTGGAGCCCATGCAGAAGCTGTACGTCTCGGTCCCCCCCGACTACATGGGAGGCGCCGTCAACCTGATCAACCAGCGCCGCGGGACCATCCTCGAGATGGGACAGGAGGGAGCCGACTCCACCGTCACCGCCGAGGTCCCCGTCGCGGACATGTTCGGATTCTCCTCCGACATCCGCGGATCCACACAGGGACGCGCCATCTGGTCCATCGAGAA
>CAZIJM010000141.1:0-3684 GCA_964539695.1 uncultured Methanomassiliicoccales archaeon
AAAATAGTTATTAAATAATTAATTCATAAAATTATCATTTGACAGATCGAGTGGACTAAATCGTGCAGTGAATTATGCAACAGTGTTGCAAACTGGGAAATTGTTGATACAAAGAATAACTTTAACTTAATTTTAACTTGAAAACAAAAATGAACCCATGAAAATCGCTGAAGTCAATAATAAGTATGGAATGCCCCAGGATACCCTACGCTACTACGAGCGAGAAGGTGTGATTTCCGGGATCAGGAGGGGAAACGGCAATATCCGCGACTACACAGAGAAGAATTGTAAGGCGATTGAGTTCGCCCAATGCCTTAAAGCCGCTGAATTCACCGTGGAGAATATTGTGGAGTACCACAAACTCATCGATATTGGCAATTCCACCATCCCTGACAGGCTCGCGCTCATGCAGAGAAAACGCGAGGACATGCTGGAACAGAGGGTCGCCCTGGATAAGGCTCTGAGGCTCCTCGACCACAAAATATTCTGCTACAAAAGAGCGGTCGAGACCGATATGTTCAGCTGAAACGACCCTAATTCCCCTTCGACTGAATATTTTCCCATCAGACAGGACTCTTCTTCGACCTCTTCCTCGCGAACACCAGATAGCCGGTATGCCCGAATGTATCGAACGACGGCCTGACGCCGCCTGGATGGACTTCTAGAAAGCGCTGTATGTTCTCCAGCGCGCGGACATCGGAGTACCCGGAGTCCCTCAACATGTTTACAGTGGATTCCACTTGATTCATGTTGGGCACATATGCACACACCCTGCCACCCGCCCTAAGGCGCCCTTCCAGATTGGGGAGTGCCAACCAGGGGTCGGGCATATCCATGGTTAACACATCGGCCTGCCAGTTTATGCCAGGATCTACCTCCCTGGCGTCGCCTATCGAATAGGACCAATATCTGTCTAAGCCTGTCCTCGCCACGTTCCTGCCAGCGCGGCGGGCGTTGTCTTCTTTTAACTCTAGCGTGTGAACGCGACCCTCGGGCGCAACAACGTGGAGTAGGGCAGTGGTCAGTCCTCCGGATCCGGCACCGATCTCGATAACTCTGTCACCACACTTCACGTCGCAATGCATCAAGATGCTGGCCGCGTCTTTAGGCGATATAATCTGGGCGCCCCTCTCCAGAGAGCCCATAAGCTCTAGCATCCCGGGACGGAACACAGTGTACTCCCTGCCGACTATGGTCAACCTATCGCCGTCTTCCAGGTACCTGAACCTGCTGCCGTCGATAGAGCCCATCGACTGGACCTTGACCATGTCATAAGCTACCTTAACCCAGACCCTTCTACCACTCGCGTCCTCGAGATAGACAGTCTCCCCCTCTTGAAATGCCATAAGACTCCGTAGAAGCAGGTCCAATAAAAGAGATGCCCCTGGTCGCGGTTCCATGTGTGGAACAGCCGAGCTTAATAGTTAGCTTGACACATACACAATTCATGACACATGGGATGCTTGGGATAGTCGTCTGTCCGATGCTGGAGGACAAGTTGGTCTACAACTCGGCGGAGGACCCAGAGCCAAAGGACGTGTACGTCCCAGAGTCCTCGAATACCGGTGCTCTCAGACGTAATCTCGAGGCCAGGGGCGTCACCTTTAGTGATTTGGACGGTGAGATTATGCACACAGACAACTAGTTCAACAGGTTCAAGTTCACTGTAGTATCTGAATGAAGAGCCTGGGTCTGCACTCTGAGCCGAAAAAACTCAAGTCGGAGTTGCAGGACGATCTTGTCATGCTTCAGGGCAGGGTGGACGCAATAACTACGTACTATGGCATGAATCTGACCGTATGGGTCAGGAACTACGTGGGATTCCCCCGTTGGGGTGTTCAGCAATTGCCAGGGTTGCATATGCAACAACCGTATCGGGGTTGCCGTTGGGAATTAACGGGTACCACAGGCTGATCAAGAAGTACACGGACCTGTTCTACATAACGTTCAAACTGGCCATCAACTAGTTCGGGTACTACTCTAATTCAAACATGGATAAGGACTCGGACATCATAGGCCCCGGCGACCCCTTGGAGAACATGAAGAAGCTGTTCAAGCTCGTCGATTACACCCACGCCTTCCAGATCGATACTGAGCTGGAAGATAGTAGGGAGGAGTTTGACAGGTCGGCTAAAGACATTGCGGACTTCCTTGAGCTGGAGCTCGTGAGGCCAGAGTCGGGCATGACGGACTTAGGCTCCACGAGGGACATTTACGCCAAATCGAATGCAGACCTGGACGCCGCTACATTGAATGCAGAGCGATTGGGGGAAAGATGGCCCGGGAATCCTCCGGGACCTGTTTGGTTCCGGACACCGTCTCACATGGTGTGGGCGGCGTAGGTGGGCTGATCCGCGGACCTGCCGCAAACGATGCAAACGCCGGAGAACTCTTCGCGGTGGTAGGGCCTCCCAAGAATCTTGAAGCCTGTGAAGTCCTCGAACCTGTGACCGCACTCATCGCATCCACACCATCCTAACTTGAGGATCTTGTCCTGAGGTAGATCCTCCATAGAGGAGACCTCCAAGATTCTGGACCTCTGGACTTCAATGGCCTTGGCCATCATGTCTTCATGGATCGCGTTTAAGAGCATCCTAACTCCTGGGATCAGGTCTTGGACAGAGATGGCACCTTTCTCGCCAATGTCCCTCCTTGTGAATGAGACAACGCCGTTCTCGATGTCGCGACTGCCTAATTCCAGGCGTAGGGGCACACCCTTCATCTCCCACTCATAGTACTTGTTGCCAGGGCGGGCGTCGCTGTCGTCCAGCTTGATCCTAATCCCTGCTTCGAAGAGGACCCTCACAACCTCTTTAGCGGTGGCCGTAATGTCAGTGGTGTTCTTCTTGGATACGATGGGGATCATGACGCACTGGAAGGGCGCGATACTGGGTGGGAGGACCAGCCCCTGGTCGTCACCGTGAACGCCGATAAGCGCGCCGACCAGTCTCTCGCTCATGCCGAAGGTTGTCTGGTGCACGTGCTTGTGCTCCCCATTCTCGTCCTCGTAAGTAATGTCGTAGGGGATGGAGAAGTTGGTCCTGTAGTGGTGGATGGACCCCATCTGGAGCGTCCTGCCGTTGGGCATGGACGTGTCGATGCCAACAGTGTAGTGCGCGCCAGGGAACTTGTCCCAGTTGGTACGAATGCACAGCATGTAGGGCAGACAGATCTTCCTCGCCAGCTTCTCCAGGATCTTGATGTCTTCCTCGATCTGGCCCTGGGCGTCCTTCTCGGTCGCGTGACAGGTGTGAGACTCAAAGAAATGGATCTCCCTGACCCTGATGAACGGACGGGTCTGCTTGGTCTCATACCTGAAGGTGTTGACAATCTGATATGTCTTGAGGGGGAGGTCTTGGTGGGACCTGATCCACAGGGAAAATATGTGGTACATGGCTGTCTCGGAGGTTGGCCTGACCACTAGCCTGACGTCCAGCTTGTTAAGTCCGGCGTGGGTGACCCAGTAGACCTCCTCGTCGAAGCCCTTGATGTGATCCTTCTCCTTGGCAAACTGGTCCTCGGGGATCATCAACGGGAAGCAGACCTCGTCGTGGCCGGTAGCGTCGAACTCTTGACGGATGTAGGTGTCGATTTGCCTCATAATCTTCCAGCCATAAGGGGTCCAGACGTTCATCCCCTTGATTGGGTACCTCTTATCGGATAGGTTGGCCTTGTCCACGATGT
>CAZIJM010000142.1:0-3681 GCA_964539695.1 uncultured Methanomassiliicoccales archaeon
CCGGTCTGCTGAACATGGTCGAGATGGCGTTCAGGGCTTACGACCCCTGCAACTCTTGCGCGACCCACGCTCTGCCCGGACAGATGCCCCTGACTGCTGTGATCAGGAACGCCGACGGTTCAATTTACGACACCATTAGCCGCGACTGAAAACTTTAAATCGGAGGGGGTCTCCCCCTCTGCAAACCAGTTCCCTCATTCTCAACATAGCTTTAACAAGATGTCCTGCGGCATTGCACCGGCCCATTAGCATTTATTTCCGGCGAGAGAACTGGATACGAATAGAATGGATGTCCTTGGAAGAAAATTCCGATTGTGTTTTTCCAATGGAAACAGTGGGGGGTATCATGTGTAGTTCGTCCGCCTCTTGGGTGAGTTCTTAAACCTGGTGTAATCCTTGCAGGTAACCATCAGGTCGCAGCGCTTACCCAGGTCTATACCGTCCAGGAGGTAGATGTGGGCGTTGTCCAAATCCAGAAGGTCGCTGTTCAGGGCCGGCCCCAGTAAGTCCTTACCGATCACATTAATCGGGGATCCTCCTAGCATACGGTTGAACGCCGGGACCACAATAAACCCGGTAGGCAAATTCGGGAACCTGGTGTCCGAAGCGCCCTCAGCAAACCTCCCCCTGAACCAACATGGCTCGGTGGTGTGACTGCCGATGCCGTCTTTGAACATAACAGCTGGGTGGTTGTGTGCCATTACCAGGGTCTTGCATGCCATTACATCCTCGGAAGGCCAAGTGTGTCCATGTACGAACCCGACATCTCCGATCCTCAGCCCGGTGGCGGGCCTTATCTTCACCTTGCCGGGGAGGAACTCCTCGATGCTGGTGTCATGATTCCCGCGCACCACGTCTATCGTGTCAAACCTCTCAAAGAGACTCTCGAAGAAGTTAGGGATCTCCATGTACTCCTGCTTAGTGGATCCAGGCACGGAGTCCTTCACATCCCCAATTACTATTAGGCGGCTAACGTCATCGTCCGCGGCCTCAAGGATGGTCCCGTACATGTCGGATGTGTGTGAGGTGAGGTGAAAGCCCTTGGTACGAAGATTTGACTCCACGCCGATGTGGAGGTCCCCTATCGTAAGACAGTTCTCCACCTTTAGTGCGGGGATGCCGTAGACTGGTTGAAACTCGGTCATCTGAGGCCGTCCTTGAGAACATACGGTATCTCGTCGATGACGTCGGTGGCGACCATCCCGTAAGACTTGTCCCTGAACGCCCTCTCCCCGGCGAGACCACAGATATATGTCCCCAGGCACGCGGCGTCGAAGCAGGTCATCCCTTTTGACAGAAGCGCGGCAATACATCCCGCGAGCACATCCCCGGTTCCGGCCCCAGTCATTCCGGAGGTACCGGTACGGTTGAGCCTGGTCCTGTAGCCGTCTGTAATCTCGTCAGTTCTCCCCTTGAGGGTCACCACAGCCCCCATGTAGTCGCTCAGATCATTGACGCAGCATAAACCCCCGAGCCTCCTGTATTCCCCGTGATGGGGGGTAAGAATGACATTCCCACGGAACGTCATGCCCGCAATGGCGGTAATCCCGTCGGCATCGATGACCATCGACGTCCTGCACGAGGACACAAACCATTTTACAGCGTCGAGGGTCTCCGGCGCCGTGCCCAGGCCCGGGCCTATTAGCACGGCATCGTAGTGCTCTGACTCAGTCAGGAGCATTTCGACAGATCCTTCTTCGAGGTGGTCCCCGGGCAGAGAGGTGATCATCAGAACAGGGTTCGATGCAGCAGCGATCGCGTAAGTAGATTCTGGAGTAAATAGCCTGACTATATCCGCGCCCGTCCTGAGCGCGGATGATGATGCCATGACAGGGGCTCCGAAGTAAGGCCCCCCGGCGATGATCATGAGTCTGCCGTTCTGACCTTTGTGGCTGTCGTCGGACGGCAGAGGGTACCTGAGCATATCCCCTGGGCCTGTGATGTTCACGGCCTCCACGGGGATGTCTATGTCCGCGACGACAATCTCACCGCTGTTCCCCCTGTCCATCCCTTCCTTGATATCATGGAAGGTGATCGTGATGTCCGGCCTGACGGAGACATCCGCACCGAAGCCAGACGGGACGTCTACCGACACCACCGTCCTCTCGATTTTCGACAGTGCATTAATAAAGCCCCTATACGGCTCGCGGACGGTCCCGGAAAGCCCTGTCCCGAGGGCGCAGTCGACGATGACGTCGTAGGAGCCTAAGTCAGCCTTAGAGTATTCTATAATTGGGCAAATCAGGGATGAGTAGAAATCCCGTGCGGCATCGGTGTGGATTTCCGATGGTTTTTTAAGAAGGGCCACGGAGACAGTCTTCGGATCCATAAGGGAGGCCGCTGCGAATCCGTCACCCCCGTTGTTTCCCGGTCCACAGACGAAGAGGATCTTCTTGCCGAGAAATTTCTCTCCCAGCAGGTTGGCCACAGCCTTCCCGGCGTTGCTCATTAGCTTAGCAATGGGCACTCCGAGGGCTTCGGCGTTAGCGTCTATCACTCTGGAGTCCAGAAGACTCATCAAAACGGTCACTTCCTCTGATTGCTTACGAGAATTTCCCCGATCTTGGGAAGTAGCTCGGTCTTCGACATGACTCCCCTCTCGACCTTGACGCACCCGTGCCTTGCGCGGGACGTCTTAGGGTAGGACATGTCCTCGCATACCTCGTACTCTAGGTCCAGGATCATAGCGCCCTTAGCAATGATGTCCAGGTCCGGGTTGGCCACACAAAGCTTTTTCGGGGGCCTCCTCCCCTCTGACCTCGTGCGGTTGATGTCGAAGTATTCAGGCCAGAGAGTGATTGCTATGTCTGGGTCGTATGCCATGGTCATTACTATCCGTCTATCCTAATAATTGTTTGGTCCTGTATCATCGGACTGTCATGTTGATTCTAAGTCCGTATTCATACTGTATGGATGCGTGTGGGCCGTAAAACGGCATCTCTGACAAGATTTCTGAAGGGAGATTTATAGTCGGGTGTAGAATCCTTGTTCTCAAGCCTGCTGACGGAACTGTACCCAAGGACGAAATTAGTGATTCAAGGATACGGATAAGCAAATAAGGAAAAGAAGGGACCCACTAGGGTCGAAATGGTTTGTGGATTCGATTATTCAAGCAGAACAGCATTGATGGCGCCATCCTGTCCGGGCCTGGACGTTACGATGGCGTCGCCGATCTCAGTTGTAATCGTGGCCCCTTTATTCATAATGTTACGTTGAACGTAGTTGGGGTCAGCAGGGTTGGACTTCACGGTCAAGATCTTGACTTTCTTCACCGTGTTGGTCTTCTTGTCAACCACATTGGCGTACTGGGCACTGAGCATTCCAACTTTGACACTTCCGCCGACTCCGCGATATTGTTTGAGGCTCTGCTCACCGATCCTGGTGAACTGCTTCTCTCTGCCGATTTCGAACTTTCTTTTGCCCTTGTTAGCGACGAGCCTGCCGCCAGTAGGCTTCCTGTTGGATTTACCCTGCCAAAGCGCCATTATAATCAAGCAGATTAATCATGATTCTATATTTAAAGATATCAGTTAGTGTAACACTGTTGCACTTCAATAAACGGTAACGGACTAAGCCAGTCATCGAACCGGCTCTGTCACTTTTCACCACAATTCTGTTTCCAATCTCTTCGAGTATTTGGGTGTGGAGGTCCTTGTAGAAGTTGATTGACATCGTATTGAG
>CAZIJM010000143.1:0-3677 GCA_964539695.1 uncultured Methanomassiliicoccales archaeon
CCGAATATCGACTCCAGGTGAGTCTCCATGTCCCTGAGGAGGTTGAGGCGGTCCGCTTTGACCTTGGAGAACGTTTCCTCATGGGGGATGATATTCCCTTCCGAGTAGTCTTCGGTTCTCAGTATTCCGACAATGCCTCTCCTGATGCGCCGCGTTCCGGAATCGTCAAAGGCCTGTTCATAGATGTAGAATGAGTCCTGGTCCTGCTTCAGGCAATTGTCGGAGATCCACTGCTCCAGCTTACTCCTGGCGGTGCGGTACCTCCTATCGGAGTCTGGACTGAGAGTGAGCTTGGTGACGTTGCAAGGCTTGGAGCGGAGCTGCTTCAGCTGCTCTGGTCCGATGACGTCGTAGGGCGGTGAAATGCGGTCGCCGATATGCTCGCCAGCCCTGATATTGGGCCTGAGTCCGGGGAATGGCAGGAATGTGACCATAGATTGTTGACCTCGTCGGAAAGATTGCTCGCATTCTGTATTAAGTCACATCGGCCGCTTAAGGCGAGTAGCGCCCGACTAGTTTAGCGTGTGCCAACACATGTCCCTGCATAGCGAAGTACAACTCGTTGAGCCTGAAGCCCCTCTTCAGATCCAGGACGGTGTCTAGGGCGAATATCTTCAAGGTATACCTGTGCTCTCTGTCCGGGGGCGCCGGCCCGCCGTACCCGGTAGCCTGCTCTACGCTGTTCTCACTGGCGATGCTGTGCCAGCTGTTGCAGCCCTCGGTAAAGTCCGGGGAGCTGTGGGACTCGCCCTCTACCACGGACGTCCTCTTCAGATCGCAGATCGTCCAGTGAAGCCAGTTAAACCCGCACACAGGGACGGCGTCATAGTCGTCCATGATGACGGCAAAGCTCTGCGTGCCTTCCGGGGCGTCTTCGATGTCGAACGGGATCGAGAGTCCGGGTATGCCGTTGACAAACACATTGCCCTTGGATCCGTATCTGTCAGGGATGACCCCGTCTATGATGGCCTTGCTGGTTACCTTCATGATGAATCCTCTCCTTTCGGAGTACGGACGGTGTATGTCGATGTTCATAGATAACAGGATGCTCGAGACCATTGGGGCGCGGGGAAATATACGTTCCGCGGGACAAGGGAAATATAAACGATTTTATAGTGGCCGTCGGTTAATTAAAGAGAAATCATGCGCGGATTCTGTAAGGAGCGCGACTGGGATAGGTGCCATAACTCCAAGGACCTGGCCATAAGAATAGCTACGGAGGCGTCAGAGCTACTGGACATATTCAGGTTCAAGTTGCCGAAGGACGTAGACGCGATCATGGCGGGTCCCGTCCGTTCCACCCATGTTAGGGAGGAACTCTCGATGCGCTATACTTCATGCTGAGGTGCCCAGATGAACAACATAGACCTATCCGCGGAGCTGGTCTGCAAGATCGGTATCAATGCTGAGAAGTACCCGATGAAAAAGGTCTCGGGGCGGAACCTGAAGTACGATGAGCTGTGATGTTCACATCTTCGCATTGAACACGAGAACGCTCATTTCGGGATTCCCTGTTAGGGGCTAAGTGTAGAGTATTGAACTTTCTCAAGTCAGCAAATCCTCGGGACAGGGTCGCCTGCCGGGGACTCCAGGATTCTCTTCCCGCCGACCTCGGTTCTAAGGATCACGCGCTCGGCGCCCGCCACTGCATAGCCTATGATCGCAGCGTCTCTTCCTTCGGGGGTGCGCCTGATGGCCCCCAGGACTTGGTCCGCCATTTCGGGAACGACCCCCATAACGACCTTGCCCTCGTTTCCGATATTAAGCGCGTCAATGCCGAGTAGGTCACAGGCGTTGACCACGCCGTCCCTCAAAGGGATGGACGAATAATCGATCTCCATACCCACGTGCGACTTGACGCACCATTCGTTGAGAGTGTTGGCGAGACCGCCGCGAGTAGGGTCCTTCATGGCTACGATCCCGCCGACCTTCAGGCCCTCGGCGATCATCCTGCTGAGGGGAGCCACGTCGCTTTGGACCTCGCTCTCGAAACCGTAACCCTCGCGGAACGACAGCATGGCAATCCCATGGTCGCCCAGATATCCGGAGACGATGATGGCGTCGCCGGGTCTGACGCTGGAATCGGTACACCATCTGTTGTCCACTCTTCTGTATTCCGCCGCCTTGGCTAGGTCGGAGTCTAGGTGGGGAGAACGTTTCCCGATGGCAGAGGTCGCCATCATCATCTGATCCACGGCTCCTGCCTCTACGACCTTGGTGTCACCGGTGGCGATCGGTACCCCACATTCTTCAGCAGTGCGGCCCATGGAATCCATGACTTTGTCAACGACGTCGATATCCAGGCCTTCCTCCATAATCACAGAGCAACCAAGCGCCAGGGGTGCCGCACCCATGACAGATATGTCATTGACGGTCCCGGCTACCGAGATCTTCCCGATGTCGCCCCCTGGAAAGAATAGAGGCTTGACCGTGTGCCCGTCTATGGTGAACACCACATCATCAACGACGGCCGAGTCGTCCATGGAGTCCAGAGGGACCTCCGCGTTCATCTTTGAGAAATGATTGATGACATGTTTGGACAGGAACTCCTGCATGAGCTCTCCGCCGGCTCCGTGGTTCAGAATAACCTTTAACATGTGGGCGCGAATCCCACCCCGTGGATATAGTGTTTTTCAGTCGCGTTTAACCGCACAGTTCATTAATACCGACAACATCGAGTTCGCGTACGGACTTGATGTTGTGTATGTTCATGAACTGTGTGGTTAAAACAAGAGACGCGGATCATATTGGGAAATTAAGCCTGAAAGCAAACGCTCCACAGACAGTACCCAGGACGGTACAAATCTTGAGGGAAAAGCCACGAGGGTGATGCTAGGTTGTACCTGGGAATCGAAACAGTCTTTCTTGGCACCCCGTGGAACCCTATGCCAAACATTAAGAAGATGCTGGCCGCGCTCAACCGTATCCGTGGCCTACTGCGGCGACAACTGCTTAAACAAGTCGGGCTTGGTGGTAGTGAACATGAGCTCGCATAGCTAAGGCAGGAATCCCCCTATCTAGATATGAGAACTTTATAAACTTGTTTTTCTCGGTCAACTCCACGAAGTACTCCCTCTCCTCATGGGTGTTGATGCTGGTGGTACCGGCAATCCATTGCATCATCTCTACAGGCGTGCGGGTCTCCTGCTGGATCAAGAATCCGAAGAGGGTCAGATTTATATTGAAGGCTATCGCCAGGTCCCCAGCGCGGGCTATGATGCGCCTGTAGAACTCCATGAAGTTCTGGTTGTATGAGTTGTAAAATCCGATCATGATCCTTCCACGTTCCATGGCATCACATTCGCTTACGACGGCCCACTATCGCGTAGGCGTCGCCATCTAGGAATATCTCGTAGTCGGGATTCTCCGATTGCAGCCTAGCGATCTCATTCATCACCTGAAATAGCGTGAGGTCGCAGGTGCGAATGTCGATGAAGATACGGTCGGGCTACATAAGGGGTCACTCCCGAGAAACGGTAGGAGAAGAGATGGTGCCGTGAGCCGGGCTCGAACCAGCGACTTCAAGATCTTCAGTCTTGCACTCTCCCAACTGAGTTACCACGGCGCAATCCTCTCTATAGACGTCCCCGTTATAAAGGTTTTGATAGGTGTTCTAATCACAGACTTGTGAACAACAACAGTGAAAAGAAGTCAATAGTACAAATAAACGACTATTC
>CAZIJM010000144.1:0-3554 GCA_964539695.1 uncultured Methanomassiliicoccales archaeon
AAACTCGTGGTTCCTAATGCTAGTGCCGTTCAGAAACAGGTCGAAATAGCTGGTCGTCTTGAGTCCCTCCACGTACAGTAGTAGGTTCCTGGCAAACCCACAGTCAATCTCCGCCTGGTCGTACATAATGCGGCCAATAATCTAGCCCCTGTCTCTTCCAACGCAGGCTTTGCGGCGAAGTATCTTGTTGCCCAGAGAGTGAATAGTCATAATGTCACCGCTGAACATGCCCCCGGGCTCAGCCTCCATCGTCCTGCGGAGGTTGGCACGGTATTGTTGGTGAGCGATATGAGCAAGATCCCACGGAAGTCGATACCCTCGCGCACTAGGTGCTTAACCTTGCCCACCAGGGTAATGGTCTTCCCGGTGCCTGCGACGGCGATGACCAGCTGTGTATCAGCATCGTCCATGAAAACAGAGAGCTGCTGCGGGTCTAGGGGATACCCCTGACCGTTAAGCCGTTCGTGATGTCCATCTGCTCCGTCCCCTCATCGACCCTTATGCAGGCCTCATGATCGGAAGTGGCCAGTAATTCCGAGTTGATATAATGCGCCGGAATAACACAGCTCCTTTTGGGCCGTCCGGATTTAGCCCTTGCGAACAACGGCCATGACGATCTCGTAGCCCTCCCTGTACGGAATTCCCCTCTCGCGGCAGATCGCAGCTAGGGACTCATACTCTGGATGGGTTTTCTCCATGTCTCCGATGGTGCAGACCTTCACAATCACTTTACCGATGGGCGTGTCCACCTCTTCGATGCGTCTGTCCATGACCGTACGGTCCATAACGCACCTGCGGATGCCCACGGTGGAAGTCTCTTCGAAAATCACCTGTTCCAGCCTCAGCCTGTCTGACTCCCTACATATGACATTGAGCTGGTATGCGGGGCGATTCTTCTTCATGTAAACCGGCACGTAGTAGGCATCCCTGGCGCCCTCGCACATGAGCCTCTTGGCCGCGTACCCCATCATCTCGCCGGTACAATCGTCGACATTGCACTCTAGCTTAACTACTGTATCCTCCGACCCGTTCGGGACAATGAGCATAACCCTTAGGATACCAGACCTCTCCGACTCTCTCTTCCCGGCACCCATACCGACCCCCGATACTTTGAACGAGCGGGGGATCTCGGAGTTGCGAACCACGGCGGCGAACGCGGCACCGGTGGGGGTGACGTACTCGCCTTTGGACTCCGTGATCCTCATGCCCAAGCCGTTGGTCTCGATGATGTTGGCGACCGCCGGCACTGGAACGGGGAGGATCCCATGCCGGCACCTGATGCATCCAGTGCCCTCATAGAGATCGGAGAAGCACACCCGGGAGATGCCGAGGCTGTCCAGGCATACCCCGAGGGCCACCACATCGACTATGGAGTCCACCGCTCCCACCTCTTGAAAGTGGACCTGCTCTAGAGGGACCCCGTGGGCCTTAGCCTCGGCAGCGCCGATGATCTCGAAGATCCTATTGGAGACCGCCTTAGCATTGTCGGTCATGTCGGCGCGGCCAATAATGTCCAAAATCTCCGGAAGGCCCCTATTCCCTTGATGATGGCTGTGATGATCATGATTGTTACGATCGTGACTGTCGGTACCGTGACAGCTATGGCCGTACAAGTATTCTATGTCATGGTCGCGGTTATCTTCGTCCAGAACCACGTTGAAGTCGCAAACATCCAGGCCCGATTTGGACACCCTGGTCACCTCGATTCTGAACCCCTTCAGGTCCAGGGATGTCAGCGCCCTGTCCAGGACCTCTTTGTCCGCGCCCAGATCCAGCATTGCCGCCACAGCCATATCACCGCTTATTCCTGAGTAGCATTCGAAATAGAGCATCTCACCAGCCATATCGTCACATCCTTTTAGTAGCGAAACCACCTCGACCATTTCATTCCTGATCCTTATGTGCTGCGGGCAGTCGACCTCGCATTCCCCATAGCTTATGCAGTTCAATGCCCTTCCATAGCCATTCGAATGGTTAAGATAGTAGAGTCTCTGGGGCCGTAGCCCCTTTATGAGCGCCTTCCTGGCGCTGCTGTAGATATTGAAGTAGTCGGGGATTAGGATGTCCATCGGACAACCGAATATGCAGTACCTGCATTCAATGCACGAGACGGCCATCGACTCCAATATTAGTTTGACAACTCTCCCCCAAGGCCTCGAACACCTCCCAGTCCAGGGGGTGGATGTAGCGGAAAGTGGCTATGTTATCTTTAAGCTGCTCCGAGGCCATCCCCCGACAAGACGGTCTCCACCCCATCTGGGCCCACAGTGAACCTGAGCGCCCATGATGCCAGGGACGCCTCTAGGTCGACCCTCTCCAAGATCCTCCTTGCTTTTTCCGGAAGATTCATCAGAGCGGCCCTTTTGACGGGCTCCATCGTGACGACCGGGACCCCCCCCCCCCCCGAGACGGCCTCCTCGTAGCACCTGTGGGACTGAATGACGTCACTATCCCAGTCGAGGTAGTTGATCTGCAGCTGCATAAAGTCTATGTCGGAGCTGTCGTCCAGCAGCCCCGCTACGAACCAGACGTCGTCATGGACGGAGAAGCCCACCCTCCGGGTCAGACCGGCGTCCCTTATATGTCTCAGGAAGTCGAAAGATACTAGCGCTCCGCCGCCGGGTGGAACGACCTACAGATATTGTGGGCAGGTAGCTGTCGAAGCGGTTCACGTCGCAGCGCCCTATCTGCTTCTCTAGAAAGCGCTCTTGGACCGACGAGTCGATCTCATCTCTGATAAGTTTCATCGACATCTTATCGACCAATATAAAGCTCCCGTAAGGATAGTGGGCCATCAGTTCGCTCCCGACGACTCTCTTGCTGGCACCGTCGTGATAATAGTAGGCGTTGTTAAAGTAGCCCATTCCCACATCTAGAAAGCGGTCCACCATCCTGTGGACGGCGCCCACGTCCATATTGTCATGGACGTTCCGTCCTTGAGAGGGATGAACATCAGCCCAAATTCCAGCTCGGCCATGGTACTCCATTCCCCGCATATTATTTAGAGTGGACTCCAGAGGGTCAGGATTCAATCTAGCTCGGGAAAGTCCGTGAATCCGCTGTTTGGTCCTTCGGTGACAATGATGATAGCTTATCCCATTCAAGAATTGTGTACTGTATGGATTGATTCGAATTTAAAGGTAACGGATCAATGAGTGGAAACGATTCTCAGAACGGGTCCACAACCTTAAAGGTGATCACGGTTACTATCGATGTGATAGTTATCGTAGCTGCCTGCGTTTACATTTTTTACGAATCATCGTCCTCTGACGACGATCCCCAGGATGACGACATCAGTCAGAGTCTTTAAGGATACGCCATGCTTGGTAGCACTCTGACCTACACCTATAGAGCAGTATCAAGGACAGGAAGAGTCTGTATCCGTGAATACATCGCTTTGTTCTATTATGGAAAGTACCTGTAAATAGGAGATTTCTACATTGACACGAACATTGGTACCATAATGTCAACCTACTAAACAGAAGTTTCTCTTGTCATGGTACTAAGCACCATCTTGAGACGTTTTCTTCGGACATCCGTAGGGCATCTTGACC
>CAZIJM010000145.1:0-3491 GCA_964539695.1 uncultured Methanomassiliicoccales archaeon
TGGACATTTTCGGGGCGGCTAGACGGCGTACAGAAGCCGGGACCCTTGGTCCCGGGTGACTGCGCCGCCGCAATGAAAATCAAAGTATTTTTCGAAAGACACGAACGATCAGCAAAAATTAGTGTTCGCACCTGTGTGTACGCGCGCGTATTTGTGTATGTATAGATATTAGTTGATAAACCCAGGGATAATATTCCTGATCTCTGTCATCGGTGTAAAGATCGGCAGCGTTATAGGGGGCAGGTACGGGAAGTGCGCAGAGTTCGTCAACGGCGCCATTCTGGTCCTGATCGGCCTGAGGGTTTTATTGGAGCATCTGGGATTCCTCTGAGGGTTCGTTGGGCTCGCTCAAGTACCTGTCGATATACGCCTCAATTGCCTCCTCCAAAGCTTGGGGGTCACTATCAGACTTCCTGGACAGGAGTTTGCCGAACATGCCGTCGGAATGGGGCATCATTGTCTCCAGGCGGTCCTCGAATTCCCTCATGGAGACGTCGTCCCAGCGGTCCATGAGGGTGCGCATTTGTTCCACGGACATCCCCTCAGTACGGGCCATGAAGCGTTGCGATAGCAGGTCGTACACATGGGCATCCTCCAAATCGTCGTCGACGTAGGTCTCCGGATTGTAGCCGAGGTTGGACAGGTACTCGCCAATTACGCGGCCGAGACACCAGAGGTTGCGATGGTAGGCCACAACCCTGCGGAACAGCTTGGGGACAACCTCATTAAAGCCCTCGTCGCTGTTCTTGTCCTTGCGGCCGAGGATCCTCCTGTACTCCATGTAAATGTTGTAGAAAAGGAACGATTTGCAGGATTCGTTGGTGTCGGCATGAATCTCGTCGCATATCTTGTCGATGTATTTCACCGGGTGGAAGTCTATGAACTCTTCTTCTTTGCTGAAAATCATCTCGGATACGCATTTGGAGATCAGACAAATGTAGGCGTCGATATTGGTGTAAACAGTGAGGAGCTCTAGCCCCCTCTTCCAGTCCATCGACGCCTTTCCGTCTTCACCCACTGAACAATAGGCTGCGCCTCTGAGGAAAAAAGCGTCGAAGTCGGTCTCTTCAGACGCCGCGAGCAAGTCGTTGGCAATGGCAAGGGCCTTCTGCGGGTTCTGATTCTCAAGTGCGCCGATTGCTTCCTTGATAGAAGACTCCAGCTCGCCCGGGCGGATGAAATGGAGCAAGCTGTCGCGCTCGGTATAGATGCTCTTCCCGCAGCCCTTGCAGAGGTATCTCGACCCGTCGACGGGTTCGATGTCGCCGCCGCAATACGGGCAGAACATCAGTTCGAAATCCATGTGGTAGTGATTCGGCTGTGGGTATATGAGAGTTACCAATGGTCCTTTAGAGGTGCTATTCGACACCCGGAAGGGGAGTCTAGGGTATGCAGAGAAGCACCCTTTCTTGAGCATCTGGGAGGATCCGCGCTCCGTCAACGGATCTGGAAATGTGGGGTCTGATACATTGATCGGGGAGCGGTGCTGCGCCGGTCGAGGGAATCGGCGGATTTGTCCTGTTCGCTTCCATTTATACTAGGAGGGCTATTGAGAATCGGATGCCAGACCTTGTTCTGGCGGTCTGTCAGACAGACACCCGACTCATTTGCAGATCCTTGGACGGTGAATGCTTTGCACTTCTGATATGATTTCCTCGAAGTGTCATAGTCCTTAGCAATTTTAACGCTGCATCTAATGATAGTCTTCGTGGTTTCGGAATCAGGCTTCAAAGACTAGATTTATTTCCTTGGAGATCTTATTCGTAAAGCCCTCTCTTCGGCTGGATCGCTGCATATAATATCCATATCGTCTAGTACCTCTTCTAGTTTGCAGAAGAACCCAATGAGTCTGAACATCTTACAGTCATTGTTCAGAACGACAAAAAAATCGTAGTCGCTGTCCGCTGTGTTGTCATTGCGGATCCTGAATCCGAAGATGTGCACATATTTCATGCTGTAGTCTGTAACTATGGTTCCGATTATCTGACAGAGCTCCTCGAATGTGTACTCCTTCACTTCGCCCGTGGTCATCTGATTTCAGTAGCATTATAAAATGGGTCCAAGTGTCGATTCGTAGATCCCCCTCATTCAGTTCCAATCATATACGACAGAGGAAGGTTTCTCTGTGATAAGGAAACTGTCATTGACTATTCAGGACCGCCATCAGGCCAGACCCCTTTTCGATTCCGGGACATCTCTAGGACAGCTACATCTATTTTGCGACTGACGAGACTCCGTGATATCAGATAGATATCATAGAAATTCCTGTCGCCGTACGGACAGGAATAAGCAGTTTTCGATTGAACGCGGATCCATCGACATTCTCGGCCGTTCAGCTCCTTGTCTAGTGCCTTAGCCTGGCGACCCTCAATTCTGTGGGGGATGGATGGACATCAGTTTGCTTATAGGCCTTTCCCTGTACTTTCTGAGGGAATTGACCGTTCAGAGGCTAGTGGACACTGTGTTCTTGCACGTTGAACTGGAATGAGCAGAACTACTCCATTGTGTTCAGTGTCCCCGGGCTAACAGCTTCCCGGTGAACTTTCCTGCGGACTCGTCGGTCTCATACTCCCTACTTCGGCATATCCCGAGGTACATGATTGCACCGGCTCCGGGCATCATCAAATAGAGGACTGTGCACACCAGTATTATTGGGATAAGGATGATGAACAGAATGAGTAAGAGCATTCCATCGGCTCCGTGCCGGTCCCGAGTAGGGACGCGTCGAGAGCCGCGATTGTCTCGAAGGCGAGAGCGGATATTGACAGAATTATGGCGCTCCTTCTGGCGAACCTGTTTACTATGGTATCCCTGTCATGATATGGGGGCAGCTCATGGGCCATCACGCCTTCCAGTTAGTATTTGTTCGCATGTCTATGAATCTTCTGGTGACGCTCACCATCGCGTTGTCTTGGCTATTGTCGAAGACGTGGGCGTTAGTCCACGGCTGGTTCTCCGTGTACATCTGCGGTATGAGCGTGCCCGCCTTCGTGGCCAGGCTCCTGACTATGTTTTACAGTTTCGGCTCAACCCGAGGAGTACTCCTATTATGAGGTTAACCAGCGCAATCCAGCATAGTGGCTACGATAAGCGAGATGACCAGGAATAGAATCATCCCGGTTAGCCACCCTGAATTGTCGGAGAGGAACCAGGTAAATGCGAAGCCGAATGTTGCGTTCACGACCATGAATGTAGCGATAATCATAATGACGATTGTCATCGAGCTGGTTTTCCAGGAGTTCTTTAAAGGAACACCTCGTATGATGTCACGTCACGGATTATGAAAAATGGCATGTGTTCAAGAAACTACTTAAGATTTGCGTCTGAAATAATATTGTATAATTCGCCGGCACGATTCAATCTACTCGATCCATCGAATGATAATTTTATGAATTAATTATTCTAAACCATTATAGATACATGTGACAAATACCAAAATAAAATAGTCACGTCGCCAGCAGGTTCCGTCACCGGCAAAAGAATGAACAGGG
>CAZIJM010000146.1:0-3449 GCA_964539695.1 uncultured Methanomassiliicoccales archaeon
CTAAAATCCAGTATCAGTATTGAATAAGAAACTGGCGGTTAATCCGTCAGCATTCCACACGATTAGAGGGGATGGCCCCCGGAAGAGGGTCGCCTTTGAATCGTTTCTATTCGTTTTAGAGCTGTGCCAGGGTCTTCTTGATTCTGTCGAGGCCCTCGTGGATCTGCTCTTCGGATGCGGCGTAGGAGATTCTAAAAAATCCCTCGCCCCCGGGCCCGAACGCAGTGCCGGGCGTGACGGCCACGTACCCCTTTTTCAGGAGCGTTTCGGCCAGCTTGACGGAGGGCATATCGATATCGTACTTGGGGAACAGGTAGAACGCCCCCTGGGGAACGTTGCACTCTATCCCTGGGATCTCCGATATGAGGTCCAGTGCCAAATCACGGCGCTTCCTAAACTCGGCTATCATGGCGGTTTTGGAGTCCTGGGGCCCGGTGATCGCCTCAACGGCGGCCTCCTGGGCGAAAGACACGCAGCAGGATATTGAGTGGGACTGCAGCTTGTTGATGTTGGCGATGTCGTCCTTGGGGGCGACCGCCCACCCCAGTCTCCATCCGGTCATAGCGTAGCTTTTAGACAGCCCAGACACGATGATGGTGTTGTCGAACATACCGGGGAACGACGCGATGGACGTGTGCCTACTCTCGTAAATTATGGCCTCGTAGATCTCGTCGGACACCACCCTGATACTGTGGGCCATGGCGATGTCCGCAATCTGTCTCAACACATCCGCGGAGATAACGGCCCCGGTAGGATTGGATGGCGTGTTGAGGACAATCATTCTAGTCCTGGGAGTGATGGCGGCCTCGACCAGGGCAGGGTCAATGATGAAGTTGTCCTCGAACCTGGTCGGCACGTACACCGGTACACCTCCGGCCAAGCGGATGCACGCCTCGTAAGATACCCACGAGGGGTCTGCCAGTATTACCTCGTCGCCGGGGTCGATGTATGCCAGCATTGTCATGAAAATGGCTTGCTTGCATGGAGTCACCAGGACGTTGGAGGCATCGCAGGGGACCTTGTTAGTCTCACGTGTGTAGTCCGCGATGACCTTCCTGAGCTTTGGGATGCCCATCGATGGCGTGTAATGCGTGAAATTCCTGCGGAGCGAGTCACAACATGCGTCGATAATGTTCTCAGGAGTGGTGAAGTCGGGCTCACCCATGGAGAACGAGACCACGTCAACACCCTCGGCTTTCATCTGGCTGACAAGGTTGGAAATGGCTATTGTGCCTGACGTGGGAATCTCCTGAAGCCTCTTAGATGCCATTGGGAAACCTCGGTGGCACCTATGCGCACATGCTACTTTAAATTCTTCGGAAAGTGTCCTCGCACAGTTCATGAACACGATAACACCAAGTTCACACCGAATTCGGTGTTGTCGGTTGAATGAAACTATGATTATAAGTGGACTTCGTTTACTGTATGGTGATAAAATGAATCGGAATTCGGTTGTACCAAAAGAATCGCATAAGAAATATTTGATGATAGGATGGATTGATGATTTCACATCGTATTGCACTTATATCGTGTATAGAAAGTGCATGATTGTGAGTCGATCGTGTTTTTGCACGTTTTTGTGGATCATTTACGGCTTTTTATAACTGAGACGGAGTTTTGATGCTTTTTCGGCTTGTGATTCTCTGTTTTCTGACGGATTTTCATCGTGTTTATAAGTGCAATAATTTATATATGTAAAATGCAATTACACTTGTAAGAGAAGGACATACGGGTACCACAAGAGATCGGGAGGTGGAGCGTCCCGAAGGGACGATCGTGTATGTTTACGGCAGGAATCCAGTCTGATACGGCGTCAAGAAGAGGAACTTCGTCAGTGTGGACAGAAAGGTCGCCTAGAAGGACGGGGAGACCGTCGTCTATATCCTTGACGGGCGCTTTGTTCCTATCATGTACGACGACTCGGACTTTCTTTACTGAGCTATGCGCAGCTGGCCGTCAACTTTTCGGGGGATGTCTTCAAGGACTTCGTTGTAGTGTACCATCGTGATGGCGCGCTCAAATTGTATGTCATGGCGCTGCTTCGAGCGACGAAGTTGGAGTTGAAAAACAACGAGATGAAGACCGCTTATGAGCAGTTGTACTTGAGCATGATGTGCCCCGGCGTGACTCTGTCGAAGAACGTGGTTGGCCAGCACCTCCATGATCTAGACAGGATGTACAGACGCATTAATAACTTCATGCTCAGGCGGACTTCCAGAGTGTCGGAGAACCACAACGTAGCGGTCGACGAGATGTTGAAGTCGGACGAGAGTAAGGTGAATTCTCTCTTTTTCTCAGCGCTTCGAGGAATGTGCTCCCGAAGGGATCCTGCGACGTTTCGGTGATGTTCATCTTCGACATCGAGACTCTGGAGCCGGTTTGCAGCAAGGTGTATCAGAAGTTTCTCACAGTGACGTACTAAGATGTCGAGTAATCTCTAGGAACCCGTTTGCTGATACTGGGGTGTTGGACAACATGATCTATGGGGATGTTATAGAGGGTCTGCCCGAGATCTGGAGGAAGGTCGACGCCCAGAGGAGATGTCGACCGACGACAGAGACTGGACTCGCGGATTAAAGAAAGATATGGAGTTAGATGGAAAGGTTGAATTTGTCCAAGTTAAAGCTTGAATCATCCCTGAGAAGAGGGGGGGGGGGAAGCCGAAGAAGGTGTTTGAGGAGCCGGAGGTTAAGATGCCCTACGGATGTCCAAAGAAGGCGTTTCAAGATGAATGCATAGTACCGTAACAATGAAAACTTTTGAATCAAAATAAATTTGGAGCGAAATGGAATGTTGAGACGGATGGCCGAAGGAAACACGATTTTTTATCGAGAAGTTCAGACCTTGTGGTTGGGTTATGCATGCTTGTGCCCGTGCGCGTGTTCCTGCACAATTCAATGTCTCATAGCAACGGCGTGTCCGCGTTGCGGTGATTAATGTTCTCAAACGCCCATGGTCGCACAACTTAATTATGGAGTCCCAACGATGGCGTCAGCATGACGATCATAGAAATCAGAATCGAGCTTAAGAAGGGCATTGCGGACCCCGAGGGCAGGAACATCAAGAAGACGCTGGAGGTGCTCGGGTTTGGGGGTATTTCAGATGTCAGAATATTGAAAATTTTCGAGATCGAGACCAACGCTCCTACAGACAGGGCGCTGGAGCAGGGCGAGGAGATGTGCAGGAGGCTTTTGGCTAACCCTGTGATACAGAACTATCGCGTCGCCGTGAGATGATATAATGGCCGGACCGATGATCAAGCGCAACGTTCCATTCAAGCTGTACGACGTGGATATCTTGTCGGCATCGGACGACGCGCTGGAGACGGTATCTAGAGACATGAGCCTGGGTCTATCCCTAGAGGAGATGAGGAGGGTCAGGGAGTACTTTTGCGGCGAGGGCAGAAACCCCACCGACGTGGAGCTTCAGGCCCTCGGGCAGGCGTGGAG
>CAZIJM010000147.1:0-3319 GCA_964539695.1 uncultured Methanomassiliicoccales archaeon
TGCCTAGTTTGGTCTAATTTCCTAAACTTGCCTTTTCAACCCTAAATCGTATAGAGCCACGATTTCAGGATTGATATCTATATCACGTTATTTATTTAGAAGTGCATACATATACTCATGGACCCGCTAACAGTGGCAATCGTCCTGATCATTGTCGGGGCGATATTCCTGATCATCGAGGCCTTCAGCCCGGGCGTGTTCGTGGTAATCCCCGGAACAGTGCTTGTTATACTAGGGCTCATCGGAGCCGCAATCCCAGACATTCTCCTGTCATGGTGGTCCCCGGTCATATCGTTGGTCATAGCCGTGCCGGTCACCCTGATTACGATCAAGGGCTACCAAAGACTCGCGAAGCCTGAACCACCGACTACGACGGTGGTGAGCTCCCTGATAGGCAGGAAGGGAGTGATAGTTGTAGCGACCGAGATTGGCACAATGAAGGGTAAGGTGAAGATAGGGTCCGACTCGTGGTCGGCGACATCCGATGAGCCCATAAGAGTCGGCGAGACCGTCGTCGTCGAGAGCAGCGAGGGCGTGCACGTCCACGTCCGCAGGCTTTGACCCGGAGGTGCTTTTCCAATGAACAGCAGCATAGTCATGTCTCTGGTCATCATAGTTATCATCACGGCGATAGTAGTGATCACGAGCGGGGTGAAGATCGTCCAGCCCTACGAGCAGGCCATCTACATGAGAGTTGGGAAGTTCGTGAAGGTCCTTGACCAGGGCCTGAATGTGGTCTGCCCGCTCATCAACCAGGTAGTGAAACTTGACCTCCGCACGGAGGTACTGGACATACCTAAGCAAGAGGTTATCACCAAGGACAACTCTCCCATCGCGGTCGACGCGGTCATATACATCAAGGTCACTGACCCTAAGAACGCCTTCTTCGAGGTCACCAACTACAGGTGGGCCACGGTGAATCTGGCCCAAACCACCCTCAGATCCATAATCGGAGAAATGGAACTAGATCAGATCCTGTCCTCCAGGGAGAAGATTAACATCAGTCTCAGGGACATCCTCGACGAGAACACTGACAAGTGGGGCGTGAAGATCGAAGCCGTCGAAATTAGGGAGGTGGACCCTGCCAAAAAGGTCAAGGACTCCATGGAGGAGCAGACCTCTGCCGAGAGGAAAAGGCGCGCCGCCATTCTGGAGGCGGACGGACAGAAGAAGGCTGCCATCCTAGAAGCCGAGGGAAAGAAGAAGTCGATGATCCTCGAGGCGGAGGGTAAGAGGCAGTCGATGATCCTAGAAGCCGAGGGACAGAGGATGGCCACCATCCTTGAGGGCCAGGGAGAAGCTCAGAAGCTCAGGATACTTGCTGTGGGAGCAGCCTCCATGGACTCGAAGGCCATGTCCGTCCTTTCGATGCAGACCCTACAGGAGGTCGGGAGAGGTGAGTCCTCCAAGTTCTTCTTTCCTATGGAGCTTACCAAGCTTGTCGAGGGTGTGTCTGAGTTCATCGGCTCAGCCAACAACATCCCGGACAGAGAGGTCTCGGACATCGAGAGTATTAGGAAGGCTGTCGGCGACCCAGATGACATCCTCGGGCCCATACCCTCCGTCGAGGAAATCAAGAGGGAGACCGAAGGGGTCAGGGATCTGGAGCAAGATGACAAGGACATCGACAGGATTGTCTCCGAGGAACTCACCGCATAAATCATACAAAACGGCTACGAGAGGCCGCGGCCACTTCCATTCTTTTCTCAACCCTTCTTCTTGAATACGGAGCCCCGCGTGAATCCTTAAACATGGCGTTGATGTGCACGGTGTCGCAAAACGGCTTGTTTCTGGATGCACTGCAGCGGCAAAGCAGAGTCCTGTTCCTGAGCTTGTAGGGCTTTCTGTCCGCAGAGATGTCTGCACCCCACTCATGACATATATCTCGCTGCTGACGCCCCTGTCATCGTTCTGAATGATATGGACGCGGGCTCTAAGTCGTCCTCGACTACGGTCCCGTCCTTCCCCACCGCACAGTCCTCTCGACGGGGCACTCGCAGACTGTATAGACCAGTTTCTCCCTGGACCCCGGGTCGTCGAACTCCCTCAGCAAGTCCCGTGTGAACTTTTCGCGGCAATGGCAGAACATCACTTCCCTGCACAACAGGTCCATGCCGGGACCTCTAGCCTCTCTGTCTTTTCTGCGTAAGAGCGGTGGTCCGCGTCATCCACCCCCCCCCCCCGAACCTTCTGTAACCCTTCTTGTCGCAGAACGGGGCGTTATCGGACTTCTCGCACTTGTAAAAGACGCAGGCATCAAACTGTGATAGCCCCTTGCCGTCTTCCCAAACGATAGCTCATCCCGCGGACGATCCTCTTCTCGTAGATCGGGACTCTGGATATAATGTACGGGTCGTCCCTCATGATCTTGATGGTCTTCTCTATGATACTATGATGAAATCGAGCAGTGAAATAAAAGGCCCCTCGCAGGGGTTGAATCAGTTTTAGACGAACCTGACGGCGGTATTGTAGGTGAAGACCTCTGCGACCCCGTCGGTGATGACCAACGTCCATATCTTAGGGCAACAATTACGCCTATCTTCTCCATATCCTCCACCATCTTCTTGGTGGCAACCGCGCGGGACTCGCTCATCATTTCGGTATAGGTGGCTAGCTCGCCTCGACCAAGGACTTCAGGCTCTGACCAATGTGTCGTGATCAATGTTCTTGGACTGTATCATACTATCTTTAACCAGTCTGATAATCTTGTAGCTTTTCCCAGGTATGTTCTCAGCAGTTATCAATTGCATCGTCCAATCCTTCGTTGATTTCTCTGAACTTTTCAACGGTGTAGTGCACCATCAGCTAGCCATCACCGCACACATCACGACTGCGAAAACGATGGCGATAATTAGAACCTCCATTACGAAAAAATACTGAAACACGAGGAACAATACAATTACGACGACAGTGATTGTAACGACCCCGAATTTCTTCGGTGTGTTCTTCTCTATTGTTATTCTAATCGGAAGATGAATTTAATGTTTATCATTAAATTTTTTTTGTTATAGATGCAGAGTACACGATCTACACAAATACTTACGAACGTGGAATGAGTATGTCTGTAGTAGACGTCAAAAGTCTATGAGTTAGGAAACCACTGAGTTGATGGAATTTCGTATTACATCCATTGAAGGAATTACAAACATAACAGCTATCAGTTATTGTGTACGTGCACAGATACATCAGAAAGTTTCCCTTGTTACGGTATTAAATCTTTATTTTGAAGCGTTTTCTTTGGACGTCTGTAGGGCATCTTCTTCGGCCTCCCCCTCTTCTTCGGAGGCAGTTTAGGCTTCAGTTTGGACAGATTCAACCC
>CAZIJM010000148.1:0-3307 GCA_964539695.1 uncultured Methanomassiliicoccales archaeon
TCGACGATTTGTGTACGTACGTGCGCACATTATTTGAGCACAAGTGACAAACTCATGTCATCAATAGTTCGAAGCTGACGTCCGCCCCCTTCAAACTAATAGTCCATAGACTCTATATCCTTGATCTTCCTGGTGATGTCAGAGCTGTCATCTTTGATCTCCGGTCCAGCTTTCTAAGCTTCTCGGAGATGCTAAATTTGCCACCATATCAGAGACGAAAACCCTGTGGGCGTTGCCAACAGAGCCGGACTCCACGTGCTCGTAAATGCGAGGATTTCTGGCCAGGACCTAGACGTGCATCCCGCCCTTGTGGACAAAGGCCCTATCGCCGACATATGGCATGCCGGGGGCCATATTCACTATTTCCTCAACCGCTTTCAATAGGGATCTGAATCTGCAGAGGTCTACGCCCCCACAGGTCCATGCCAGCATGATGGCTAGGTTGGGAATCACGCTGTATAGGTTGGCATTCCCGCACCTCTTTCTCCTATGTTGTTGACCATCCCTTGGATCATGGTATACCCAGCCTCCACCGCTGCGATAGAGCAAGTGATGGTTAGGTCCCAGTCGTTATGGCAGTGGATCTAGCGGAACCTCAGTGTTTCGGAGGACATCCCCCACCACGGATGCGATATCCCGGGAGAGCGTCCCACCATTGATGTCACAGAGCACCAACTGCTCAGCACCCCCTCTTTCGACGATCTTCAGAGCAGATATGGTGTAATCTCTCTTGTCGTGGTAGCCGTCGAAAAAGTGCTCCGCGTAGAACATGACCCTCTCGAAGCCCTTCAGGAACCTGACGCTGTCCTCGATCATTCCCAAGTTGTCATCCAGGCTGATCCTCAGGGCCTTCGTGACGTGGAAGTCCCACGACTTCCCGAACATGTAGTATCAATCTGCGAAGCATGCAACTAGAGCTCTTAGATTGGAATTCTCCTCAGGAGAGCCTGTACCTGCGGGTACTGCCGAAGGCTGTCAGCGCTATCCTTGACAGGTCCATGCCCCTAGCCCTCTAGAAGAACTCGTCGTCGCAGGGATTCAATCTGAACCATCCGTCCTCGACGAAGTCCACCTCGAATCCGTCTAGTCTCCTCAAGATGTCCAGCTTGTACTTGTAGGAGAAGAACACCTATTAGTCTGGGCGCCGTCCATCAGGGCGGTATTGTAGATTATAACGTGGCCCATCTCACTCGATCCTCTCGTCCATTATCGATATCATGTCACTCGATGGCGGACGCCGTTTCCAGCTTTCCCGCGTCGCGGTTGGTGACCGTGATGAGCCCGGCCAAATCGGAGAGGATCTGTGCGATGTCAAGGGTGCCGGAGATGCTGAGTGGGTGCCTCCCTGAGCACTAATCTGGAGCTGACATCCAGCTTGATGTTGGAGACCTCTCCAATCTGCTTGATAACCATGTTGCAGGACGTGGCCATGATGACCACTTCCTCGGTGATACCGGTAATCTTGACGTCGTTGATCGTGACGTTCCTCCTGAAGACGAAGTTGGCGAGGATGGCGACCTTGCAAATACTGTCGTAACTTTCGCTGTCGTTGATGGGGTCAGTCTCGGCGTACCGCGTCTATCAGGCCTCCTTTAAAGCCTGGTCGAACTGTGGCCTTTGTCCATCTTGCTTAGGATGAAGTTGCACGTACGTTGAAGATCCAGCAGATGGAGGAGATATTCTCCCCCCCCCCCCTTAAGTTCTCACGATATAGATTAATGATAGGCGTGGATCTTTCGACGTTGCCCTCAAACCTGAACATGCAGTGGTTTTCCTGCCAGGGAAATGAACTTCCTAAACTTCAAGGTCGGCGGGCTATTGATGACCGTGATGACGTCTTTCCCGCCTTCCAGGGCGTGGATAATGTTGTTCAATTCGGCTCCGTTAATCTTGACGTTGGTGAGGTTAACCTCCACGAGAATGTCGTAGGCGGTGTGTTCCAACACGTCTATGAAGTAGAAGTACTCGTGCTTGCTGACCTTCCCGGTCCTTTGCTTCCTCGCTACAAGTTCCAGTGGGTAGAAGCCATCGCGGTCCACCGCGTTGTCCTTGAGTCCATGATCCCCGTGATGATAGCAGGCCGCCTGTACTTCTCCTCTAGGAACCTATTGCGCCTGATGAGGACCTCGGCAAACCCCTGGCCAACTGTTCTAAATCCACATATGAACATCCTCATTTCAGACACCTCTCACGTATGTGATCCGGGATTTGCAACATTTCCAGTTCAGGAAGTCGTCCAGCTTCTCCAGGTCCTCCTCGCTGCATGTCTTGACTAATATAAGCCTGGTCCTGTTGAAGGTCTTATTTATCCTGGAAAAGTACCTAACATCAATGGTGTCCATCCTGGCGATGGTGGATGCCTTGTCGATGAGCCTCTTAATGTATGGTACATCGATGCTTTCGATAAAGAGGTAGTCCGTGATATAGGTCTGATACACAAACCCTACCTTGGAGATATTGATGTCCTTGGATTTCTAGATTTTCTTAAGCTTCTCGAGCTAGTTCTCAACCTTGAACGTGATGTTAATACAGATCCTGTAGTTAACGATACGCTCGCGATCGTGCATGACGCCTATTATATTCCTGACCACGAGAGATAGACTCAAACGAGCCGACCACTTGTCCCGGCAATCCTTGACAAATAGTTCAGCGTTCGCGATCATGGTGACATTTGATTCCGCTTGGCGATGCTCCCTTTCTATAAGTATGCATACAAGAACGGTGTAAATGATGTCGACATGAGCAGAATATAGAGGGCATCGCTAGACACACATTTCTAGGAATCGGAAAACAATACATATGTGTATGGACAAGTGGCGCCGAGAGGGAGATTTGAACTCCCGAGGGAAAATTCCCACGAGCTTTCCAGGCTCGCGCCTTACCGGGCTGGGCCATCTCGGCTTGATGATGGTGGAGTGGGTCATGTAATTAAAACCTTTGGACGGGGCTAACACTGTTACATAACTTACTAGTACGATTCAGTTTACTCGATTCGTCGAATGATGATTTTATGAATTAATTATTTTAAACCACTATTGCAAGGTATTATTAGTTCTTTCATTACATAAAATTTTCTATAAATATAAATATTAATTGAATCATATTATGTGTAATTCAAATTAGTTGCCATGACGCAGCTAAAGTTAAAAAACACTCCGTTCTCTGTGAACAAAATGGGACGGTCATCCTGATAGGATATCGGTAGGATGACAGATATACATAGCAGATGCCAGAATAAAATAGCTAAGTCAACGGCGAGTTCCGCCGCCGGCAAGAGAGTGAAAGAGCGCGTTCTCCCACCAAGACG
>CAZIJM010000149.1:0-3293 GCA_964539695.1 uncultured Methanomassiliicoccales archaeon
GTACCTGTCGAAGCACCTGTACTCACAGCTGAGCACCATGACAGCAGAGACATTTACGGAATTGTACGTACGTTATTCAAGTTCTGTCGGGCCCTTAAAGGACGCTTGAAATTTTCAATAGTTCTAAACTATTTATAAATACATATGGCAATCTGGTCGCTAGAAGCTGTGAATGATTGTGGAATTCGACAAGGCATACAATCTGTACATCGACGGTAAATGGGTGCCCGCATCCAACGGAGGCACCTTTGAGGTCAGGAGCCTAACCATCGGCGGACACTTAGTCGACTGCGCTGAGGCTATCGAAAAAGAGATGGACACCACGATTAAGGCAACACGGATCGTGTTTCCGGAGTAAAGGCCATGAATTTTTTCATCGGTTGAAGATTCTGCTGAACATCGCCAATACCATAGAGAGTAATACCGAGCACCTGACCGTCGTGAAATTCATGGATAACGGTAAGCTAATACGCAAGACGTCCGCTTTGGACATTCCCTAGCCGTGAATCACATCTGTTACTTCACCAGAGTCATCCGCTTCGAGGAGGGCAACGCGTCCATCTTCGATGGCAATATACTGAGCATCGTGCTCCGCGAACTTATCAGCGTCATAGGTATGATTGTACCCTGGAACTTCCCGTTTCTGATGTTGCATGGAAATTCGCCCTCGCCCTGGTCATAGGGGATTGCATTGTGTTCAAGAGTTCCTCCAACACCCTACTCAACGCCTTCGAGCTCATGAAGGTGATCGGGACCTCCTGCTATCGGGCGTGATGAACATCATCTCCGGGAAAGGGTCAAAGTCCGGGTAGTATACACTAAACTACCTTGGCTTTTGCAAGCTCGCCTTCACTTAGTCCACCGAGATCAGGCTAAGTGTTAAACAAGGCCGCGGCCGACATGCTGATCCCTGCCACGTTGAAACTTGGAGACAAGAGTGCCAACGTCTTTTTCGAGAATTGCCAGTGAAACAAGGCCATGAACGGTCTGTAGCTGGGAATCCTGTTTAACTAGGGGTGGATCTGTTGCATTAGGTCCTGCGTATTTATGTAAAACACAATCTACAACAGATTCATCGAGGAGGCTGTGAAAGCGTTCGCCAAGTGAAAGTCGAGAACCCCATGGACTCGTTCCTCAGATGTGTGCGCTGATGAACGAGCACCAGTTGGAAATCGTCTAGGACTATGTAGACACCGGAGTGTCCGAGAATGCCAGGATTGCCTACGATGAGAAGCGCAAGATCGACAGTGGATACGACAAAAATGCATTTTACAAACTCACCCTGCTGGTCGACGTCACCAATGACATGTGCATGACCCAGAAGGAGATCATTGGGCTGGTGTCTGATGTGATCAAATTTCACTTCAAAGAGGGTCGTCATCATAGTCAACGACTCTGTCTATAAACTGGGGGAGGGGGTGTTTGGGCCAGAGATATCAACAAGGTGATTCGTATTCTTCGTGCCATGGAGACCAGACGCATGTGGGTGGACTGCTACAACCAGTTCCCCGCCGACATGTCTATCGGCGGCTACAAGCAGTCCGGCATTAGATGTAAGACCTAGAAGGTTATTATGTTTGTCTACACCTAGCAGAAGAATATCGTTATAGACCTCAAAGAGACCTTGTTCGGGTTTTACCCTTAGTGAATTTCCGAAATAGGGAAGCCCTAACCGGTTCCTAACTTCCCCCTCGCTATGTTTTTATGAGTCCAGAATCATCATTAGTGCGATGAAAGTCTATGTCATTGACAATGGTGGTCAGTGGACCCATCGCGAGTGGCGTGTACTGAGATATCTCAAGGTCGATACCAAGATTATTCCCAATACCACGTCCTTCGACGAGATCAAGGACATAGATGGACTCATCCTATCCGGCGGCGCTCCCAACGTGGCATGCGACGTTGGCCGCATGGGGAACAACGGTGAGTATCTGGACAGGGCCGGGTACCCTATTTTCGGTATTTGTGCCGGTATGCAGTTTCTTTGCAAGCACTTCGGTGGCACCCTGGGGCCTGGTACCACCCCCGAGTTTGGCGGCGTCGGCCTGAAGGTCCACTCCCATGACGATCTCTTTAGGGGCATTCCCGACGAGTTCCAGGTGTGGGCGTCGCACAACGACGAAGTCAAGACCATTCCCGAAGGCTTCGTGGTGACGGCGTCGTCGGAGTCCTGCCCCCATGAGGCGGTCAGGTGCGTCGACAGACAAATATACGGTGTGCAGTTCCACCCAGAGGTCGAGAATACGGAGTACGGACCCGAGATCTTCCAGAATTTCTTGGACATAGTTGCGGAGCAGCGCCATTAAGGCGCTGCTCCGAAAAATCGGAAAAAGTGGTTGATATTTCAATTCTGCTGGCTGATAACTTCGAGCTGGCTGATGACGTTCCAGATGATAGTCCTGCCATGCAGAGGTATGTTGGGATCGTTGGCGAGGTCGTCAAGGATGACGATGGCGCCAGTCGCGCGTACGTCCATGGCCTCCTTGGTGTCTAGAAGCCTGGCCTTGGCGTCGGTGGCGCCCTTTCTGATGTTACGGGGGATCGAAGTATCCTCTGTCAGCATATCGAGCACATCTGTAATCTGCTTAATCTTGTCTGCCATGAAAATCACTCCGAATCAGAGGGTCTCAAATTCTTCCTGGAGATCCTGCATGAGCTGCTCAAGGACCTCTTCGAAACTGGTAGACCTGTACTCTCTGACGCCTCCGAGGTCGCTCTGGATCTTGATGACAAAATCGTTGTTTTCTTTGACCAACTCTACGTTGCAAAGCACTTCTTCCATTACAAGTACCCCCTTAAAGGATGTATGACTTGCCGTACCCTCAACTCATATAAAACGGGTTCGTCCCTTCCAATACTGTTGCATAATTCGCCAGCACGATTTAGTCCACTTAATCCGTCAAATGATGATTTTATGAATTAATTATTTCAAGTCACTATTTCATAAAAGTATATATGGTTATTTTTTATATTATATAAATTTTTCAATAAATACAAATATTAATGAAATCATATTAGGTGTGGTCCGCATTAGTTGCTATAGCGCGGATCAAAGTTAGGAAACGCTTATTCTGTGCGAACAAAACGGGACGGTCACTCCTCATACGAACAGCATAATTGTAAGGTGTTGCTCATCATGGGTCTGACAATTTCAATTAGGGCCGCTGTCGGCGACGCTTGCGGCCGTTACAAGGACCTGCGGAAACATGGTTTTATCCACAGGTACAGACTCTAAGATACACCCTTCCCTATTACACGACCGTGCACAGGTGCGCGAAGAGAATGTTTATGAA
>CAZIJM010000150.1:0-3202 GCA_964539695.1 uncultured Methanomassiliicoccales archaeon
ATGGTGAAGAATGACTGAGCCGGTTCGATGACCGGCTCAGTCCATCACGTCTATCGAATTGTACAATAATGTTGCCCTTCAAAAAGGTTTATAAATAATACTTTGTTAGCGAGCACCACAGGTGTTCAAATGGTAGAATTCAAAGCCATTGTAAACGACGTCAAGACTGGAAAGTCCTACAACGTCGCAGTGTCTGGTCACCACGCGAACTCTCTGATTGGTGTCAACATCGGAGAAGTCGTGGATGGCATATTCGTCAGTCTCCCTGGCTACAAGCTAAAGATCACCGGCGGCTCCGACAGCAACGGTACCCCCATGAGGTCCGACCTTCCCGGCAATAAAAGGGCCAACCTCCTTCTGTCTGATAGCCTGGGTTTCCATGAGAAGTATCCCGGTCAGAGAAAAAGAGTCGCCATTCGCGGATCCGCGATCTCCGCCAAGATTGTCCAGATCAATATGGCCGTCGCCGAGTATGGACCCAAGTCCATCGAGGAGTGCTTCAACCCCCAGTCCGAGGGCGAGTCCCCCATGGAGAACTGATGAAAGTACCTCAGCAGCCCGAGATAAACATCGGGATGATCGGTCACGTCGACCACGGGAAGACGACTCTTACCAAAGCGCTCTCCGGCGAGTGGACCGACCGTCATTCCGAGGAACTGAAGAGAGGCATCTCTATTCGTCTCGGGTACGCGGACGTAGCATTCTACAAATGCCCCGAATGCCAGGGGCCCGTCGCATATGGCACTAGCAAGAAGTGCAAGAACTGCGACGCGAACACGGAGTTCCTCAGGGCGGTATCCTTCGTGGACGCCCCCGGGCACGAAACACTTATGGCGACCATGCTCTCCGGAGCTGCCCTTATGGATGGAGCTCTTCTTCTAGTAGCGGCCAACGAGAAATGCCCCCAGCCCCAGACTAAAGAGCATCTAATGGCGCTGTCCATCATCGGCATCGACAAGATCATCATCGTCCAGAACAAGATCGACATCGTCAGCCGTGAACAGGCTGTGGAGAACTACAGACAGATCAGAGAGTTTGTTAAGGGCACTATTGCCGAGAACGCTCCGATTATCCCCATCTCCGCCAACCGCGGCGTCAACATCGATATGCTGATCGAGGCCATCGAGGAGCACATTGTCTCCAAGGTGGTCAGGGACACAGAAGCACCTCCACTGATGCACGTGGCCCGCTCTTTTGACATCAACTCCCCCGGCACCAAGCCGGAGAACTTGAAGGGCGGTGTGCTCGGGGGATCCCTCTTGCAGGGAACCCTCCACGTGGGCGACGAGATCGAGATCGTCCCCGGCAGGAAGACCGAGATCGCAGGGAAGACGATGTACGAGAGGATCACCGCCACCATCACCTCTTTGGAAGCGGGTGGCAGGAGTGTCGATGAGGTACTCCCTGGCGGGCTCATTGCAATCGGTACTGGCCTGGACGCCGCCATCACAAAGTCCGACGGCCTCACTGGCAGGGTCATTGGCCGTCCCGGTAAGCTGCCGAGGGTGGCACACGACTTCAGCATGAGGACCGTATTGCTGGACCGCGTTGTCGGATCGTTGGCCGAGCTTTCCGTTGAAGAGATCAAGAGCAACGAGCCACTTATGCTTAGCGTCGGAACAGCCACCACGGTGGGCGTTGTCAAGAGCGCTAGGAACGACTCCACAGAGGTCGCTCTCAAGATCCCTGTGTGTATTCTGTCCGGGCAAAGGGTCGCCATCTCTAGAAGAATCTCCAACAAGTGGAGGCTCATTGGCTACGGCATCGTAGAGTGAAGGCAATGCCAACCGTCGTCCTCGACACAAACGCCTTACTCATGCCTTTTGAAGTCAAGATGAACCTAGATCTCGCCATCAGGGAGCTGGTGGGTGAAACGAGAATCGTCGTCCCGGGACCATTGGTTGGGGAGCTCAAGCACCTCGACCACAGGTTCGCTGGCGTTGCGTTGTCCCTCGCCAGGAAGTACGAGATAATCCCCACTGTGACCACCGGGGACGACTCTGTCATTGAGCTAGCTGTCAAAACCGATGGATGCGTTCTCACAAATGACAAGGAGCTCAGATGCAGGCTTAGGAGGGAGAAGATCCCGATAATCTATTTGAGATCCGGTACCCACCTAGTTGTAGACACGTATCTGGGCGAATAATCCGATCGCCATCCAACGTTCAGATGAGTAGATCGGGGTATTGGGTCAGCTCCCCGGGTCTCCAGGGCTCCTTCCCGTACTCCTTCAATTTGTCATCGACAAGCTCTTTCCCGACAAAGGTGATCGCGTACATGGGATTTGTTGCCGGCCATCAGCGCGTCTAACCTCCTAAGGCATTCCTCCCGTAAGTGCCTCAATACACAGGCGATTATGATGTCGAAGATGTTGAAAGCTATCCTCGCATTCTCCTTCGACATGCCGGTGGTGTGGACGTTGATGATGATCAGGTTATCTCTATGTTTTTTGTGCATCCTGATAACCGAGTCTACGGAAGACGTGGTCACAGCTACCTTTTTGAATTCCATAGCAAATGCTTTGTTTGCTCCCGCCTCCACGTCGATGGTGGCAGTATCTGGGTCCAGCATGTTTCCTCTGCCGACTGTCTTCACGACAGTCTCTATGGGCTCTATCTCGCAGATGCCGGGGATCCTGTCGCCCATACTTTGGACGACGACTGGGTTCGTAATGACCGCGGTGCCACAGCCGTCAGTAGCGATGACCACCGCATCTATCTTGCCGTTGCTTACATGGAGCATAAGGTCTCGGAGATCTCGAAGTTCAGGAAATTGTCCATAGTTGTGATACGGTCCTTTGTGTACATGCCAAAAGACCGTATGTGGTACTCAATGTTTTCCCGGATAGAGTCCCTATTGAGCTCTTCTGTCTCCCCGCGTTTGGCGAAGGGGGCAAAATCTGACCCTCGGCTCGGTGACATCGACGACTCTGCCGTCTTTGATGGTCACACGATTCATCCCTAAACATTCTATGACATGTCTAGATATAATACCCATCAGTCCCGTTAATCGCCGATGTGTGCATTATAGATTGTGACCGGGGCAGAAAAGAAGAATTATAGTGTTATAAGAATAGTAGTGAAATATTACACACGTACTCTCCTTAGCAATAACCCTAGGGGAGCGATGTTGGACAAGTCCGGCAAAACGATGATTGGCAAGATGATGCCGTTGATAAAAGAATATTAGCGTAGAGTATTCT
>CAZIJM010000151.1:0-3194 GCA_964539695.1 uncultured Methanomassiliicoccales archaeon
AGGGTGGTCAACGACTCGCGCACATGCGTGCACGTTATTGAGTTCAAGTGACAAATTCAAAGTACATCAGACAATGGGTGCGGTTCCCTACTTTCGTCATTCGTTAGCATGAGCTATATATGGGACGTTCGCATTCGGCTGTCACCAACAGTGACCGTTCTCCATTTTGAACAATTGTTTATTTATACTGTCGACTTCCTGTTGTTGTTCACGAAGTCCGTAGTTAAAACACGGAGGGTATGGGAACTGGTTTAGACCGCAGAGTGTATGCGGGGACATGGACGGAGAGAACCTGTTGAGATCCGTGACGGCCCTGTGTAAGGGGCTGAGAATTATCGACGTGGTGGTGGCTGACCCTGGGATGTAAGCGTTTGATCCTCTGATATTGGCCAGGATTCCCTCGGGCGGGAGATTCCTAGATATCATTCTGATGTGAGGTTTGTCATTGTTATTCCGGTCCAAAGCACCGTCCTGAACACCGTCTTGTCGATTTTTTACAACTACCTCTATGGTGTGATCAACGCCATGTTGAACCAAGCCGTCAAAAGGATCATTATGGAGATCATTACACTTGGCCACAGGGCGGTGGTCCTTCTCAAGGACGGGTACCACGTGATAGCCAGCCTGAAGGAGGATCCCAGTGCATTCTTCTTTCACTGCCATGCCGCATACCTGGCGTAGATGGATACCTTCGGATGGAACAACACGACCCTCACCAAAAAGCATAGGCCAAGGATTAGATTCACATTGGTAATTACGAGCACCCGACTCCCTCCCGGGAAACCGATGGAAGGGGACATCTGCATCTGCTGCGGGAGATGCATCAAACTCTGCCTGACCGGTGCCCTGCACGAGGACAACTATCCAGATGCGATCACTGCTAAGACGGTCTGCATTGGATGTCGGGACTACTGCGCGGAAGGATATATCCCCTCGGCAAGTGCATTATCATGTGTTCTGTGGGGGCGTGACAAAGGGGTCTCCTCTAACAGAGAAGTCGATAGCTCTTATCAGGCGGTACGTCAAGCCTAGATGAGTCCGGTCCGATACCATCATATCATGGTACGCGTTCCCAATCATTCCTGCTGGGGTTGTCAAGTCCGGTCAAAGACGCAGGACTTAGGATCCTGTCCTTAGTGGTTCACGGGTTCAAATCCCGTCCCCAGCACATTATCCATATCCGGACCGTGGGATGCCGGGCAACCGGGTTCGATCGCTCTGACGGAACAGCTGTCTATCAACGTGAGAATTAAATCTCAGTTGGTCCTACGGAGCTCGGAAAAATAGTTATATTGCCGCGCATTCTCAGGCTCACGATGGAAATATACAAGGAGGACCACCACGCCTACGAGCAGCTGAAGTTCTTAATCGGGACCAGCCTCGACGCCAGCGCGTCCTGAAGACGGTGAAGGAGTCCCTCCCCAAGCTGGCGGTAAAGCTTCTTGAAAGTCGCGTTGGAAATGAAGCTGGACACCCTCCAGCAGATAGTCAAGAAGGCAAAGGGTGGATATTAGGCAGTCATTACGCAGTTCAAAAGGAGGGTAGAGTACGAGGATATGATCGCCCAAAGCGCCCTTGAACTGGCACTGCTCCGTACCAACCCGGACGAGGTCAGGAAGTGGCTCCTGAAATCGTTGAAGGTTCAGGAATTCGTCGAGGCTCTCAGGAGGTTCGCGGCTTCCGGTAACGAGGAAGCCAAAAGATGTGTCGACTTTCAGACCTGAAAGATGCGTCGGCAAGTAGGCGGACAAGAGGCCTGTTAGGGACGACCTCGGATACTACAAGCTGCCCAGCAAGCACATCATGCCCAGGATCGGCGACATCTACAGGCTCAACAATACCAAGATGAACACTGACTAGACCAACTCCTTGGTTCCGATTAAGGAGAAAAAGGGCGAATTCGTCATCGTATAGACGGTCACCCACGAGCCCGGAAGACACAAGGCGGTAAAGCTGTTGGAGCCTTCCTTCGCCAGCTTCGTCAGTGTCAACGTGTACATGCTGACTGATATGAATAGAGTCATGAGGAAGGAGATTCTGATATAGTACCGTGGTACCCTAGGGTCGAGAGACATAAAGTAGTTCAGGCTGTCCACCTGAAGTCGACGTCAACACCAGTCTGAAGATATCGGGATTCTTAGAATAGATGAGGCTCCGTGGTCAACCGCGAATAAATCGTTTGGAACGGGCCTAAGCCCGTAGTTGGATCAGTAGGAGACGCCTTCCCAGAGCATAGCGTCGGCGACCTTCTCGAACCCGGCGATGTTTGCTCCGGCGACGAGATTGCCATCCATGCCGTATTTCTTGGCGGCCTCGGCAGACTTTTTGTAAATCGCGGCCATGATGTCCTTCAGCTTGACGTCGACCTCCTCGGAGGACCAGGAGAGCCTGGCGCTGTTCTGGCACATCTCCAAAGCGGAGGTGGCAACCCCGCCGGCGTTGGCAGCTTTGGCGGGTCCGATGAGGACTCCAACCTTCTGGAAGGTGGCGATTGCATCGGGTGTGCTGGGCATATTGGCGCCCTCGGCGACTGCGAAGCATCCGTTGGTAATGAGGGTTTCGGCATCTTTCTTGTCCAACTCGTTTTGGGTGGCGCAGGGCAGGGCGATATCGCAGGGGATGGTCCAAATACCCTTGCCCTCGGTGTAGACTGCGGAGGGCTTACGGGCGACATACTCGGTGAGCCTCTGCCTTTTGACCTCCTTGATGTCCTTGAGGAGGTCGGGGTCAATTCCATCCTTATCGTAGATATACCCGTTAGAGTCGGAGATAGCAACGACCTTCCCTCCGAGCTGGTAAACCTTTTCGGTGGCGTAGATGGCAACGTTCCCGGATCCGGAGATGACGACGGTGGCGCCCTGGAAGGACTTGCCGTTGGCCTTGAGCATCTCATCTGTGAAGTAGCACAGGCCATATCCAGTGGCCTCGGTTCTAATAAGGGATCCGCCGGCCCCGATAGCTTTTCCGGTAAGGACTCCGGTTAACTCGTTCCTGAGCCTCTTGTATTGGCCGTACATGTATCCGATCGCCCTTCCGCCGACACCGATGTCGCCAGCGGGAACGTCTGTGTCGGGGCCAATGTGCCTTTGGAGCTCGGTCATGAAGGACTGGCAGAAGCGCATGACCTCAGCATCAGACTTGCCCTTGGGCTCAAAGTCGCATCCTCCTTTACCGCCACCGATGGGGAGGGGGGG
>CAZIJM010000152.1:0-3137 GCA_964539695.1 uncultured Methanomassiliicoccales archaeon
TGTGGTGAAGAATGACTGAGCCGGTCCGATGACCGGCTCAGTATGTCGTGTCTATTGAATTGTACAACAATGTTAGGCTGGGAGGCCATCGCATTTGTGCCGTCGAAGTCGAATTTGACGACTCCGAGCTGCGAATACGACGGTCACTAAACATCTTTTGGCTCAGGGGGTCGTAAGGGGCAACTGCCAACGTCAACATTTCCCCTTGTTATCCCTTCCACAGTGGGCCTTCTTAAACCTCTGTGACTTCTTGAACGGATTCGGGTAACGCCTTCTGATGTCCTCAACGCTCGAGGCAAACTCCTCCCTGAACCTGTCGCCGGAGAACTCACCATTGTACTGGTCGATCTTAGCGGCAATCAGCACCTTCCCGTGCTGCCAGTAGGACGATGTGTGGACGTCCGGGTGCTAGTAGATGACCTCATGCTTGGGCCCCTTTTCCCCCCGACTCCAGATGCCTGAACATCGCCTTCTCGGCACCAAAGAGCTGCACCGTGGACGAGGACAGTAAGATAAACCTCTCCGCCTCCCCCCCCCCCCCCAACGAAGGAAACCATCCTGGCAGCTAGCGGCACCCCGAGGAGGGCGCACATGTTGTAGCAGGTCCCCTCCACGATCCCCTGAATGTAAGCATCTGTGCGATCCCTATCGTCGTAGAGGCGACTGAGGGTGTCGGCGAGGTCCTTGATGGAGTCGACATCTGCCGGGTCCATGTCCACCCCCAATAGAAGAGATCTAGATCCCAGCTTCTTAACGCCCTCCTTCTCGTCATTTATGGCGATGAGACGGACGTACCTATCGTCGCAGGCGTAGTCGGCGAGCTCCGGAAAGTTCATCCCATGCCACTCGTGCAACCTTCATTATATAGGTTTATCGTTATGATCTGGTCGTCCAGGCTCCTGTCCCTAAATATGAGTTCCGAAGTCCTGAGATTCCTGAGCTGATCATGACCTCGTACATAAACTCTGCGCTGCAGACGTATCTCTCGGATGTGATGTACAATGAGTCGAATAGTTCCGGCTTTCCCAACTCCAACTACCTGCGGTCTGCCACAACTACTTTGCCGTCCACCGAGGCCACCAACCTCATTTTCTCGTTCAGAAAGGTGCCCCTCTGGCCAAGGCTAGTTTCTCGGCCACAACCTGCACGTCCTTAGACTGAGCTTGTTGTCCAGAACCTTCCCAGTCCTCTCGTCGCAAAAGAAAACCTCGAACCACTTAATAATCGATACCGCCATGAAATTACATCCTGGAGAGCCTCTCCACCTCGTCAGCGGGTAGGTCCTTAGCATCACCTGTCAATAGTTGTAGCCTAGCCTGGAACTCCAACTCCTCCATCCTGTTGTAGGCCTCCTCTAGGCTTCTCCCCTGGGTCAAAGCGCCGTGTCTCTCCATAAGCATAGCCCTGGCAAGCCCCTCGGCGGCCACAGCGTCCACCAGCTCCTGGGATCCTGGGGTGTGGTAACCGATCATCGGAACCCTCCCGAGAAGTATTGCGCCTTCGGGGGTGAGGTTACACCTGATGGGCTCATTCCTCACAGCCAAGGCGACACAGTTCAGGGGGTGACAGTGCACCACCGCCGTGGTCTCTGGGGTCATCCTGTACAGGACCAGGTGGAACTTATGCTCTATCGAGGGCTTCCCCTCGGAGAGCACCTCCCCATCAATAGACATCTTGACCATGTCCTCGGGATTCAGCATGCCCTTGTTCCGGCCGGAGGGAGTAATGACGATCTCGCGGTCGTTGATGCGGACGCTCATATTCCCCCCGGTGGAGACGGTTAGGTTCCTGTTGTAGAGCATCTTGCAGTACATCGCCAGCTGCTCCCTGGCGTACCTCTCGTTCATGTTTAGTCCCTCATGAAATGAATCTCGTCGGGCCTAAGTATCCCCTTCTCGGTGATGAATCCGGTCACGAGCTCCACCGGTGTAATGTCAAAGGCAGGGTTAAAGGCTTGGGAGGACTCGGGCGCGATCCTAACACCGTTCATTATGGTAACCTCATCCTGAGACCTCTGCTCAATGACGATTTCCCTCCCACTCCCCATGGAGAGGTCAAAGGTGGATATGGGTGCGGCGACGTAGAACGGGATATTGAAATGCTTGGCGACGATAGCCTTGTCGAACGTACCGATCTTATTGGCGAAGTCCCCGTTGGATGCGATCCTGTCGGCGCCGGTAATGATCATGTCGACGCCCTGGCTCATGTAGTACGCGGAAGCACCATCAGGTATAATCCTATGGTCGATGCCCTCCTGTGCCAGCTCCCATGCCGTGAGCTGCATGCCCTGTAGACGAGGACGGGTCTCAGAGACGTAGACGAAAAAGTCTACACCGTGGGAGTGAGCGTCCCTCATCGGGGCAAGAGCGGTCCCAACATCGACCGTGCCCAGGGCGCCGGCGTTACAGTGGGTCATCAACCTCATACCATCTTTCACAAGTTCGCCTCCAAACCTGCCAATAGCAGCACACTTTTCCACGATCATCCGGGCGTAGCCGTTGGCAGCCTCCACCGGATCCACGCCTTCTGCAAGTTTGGCAGACATGTAATCTACGGCGTAGAACAAGTCGAACGCGGTAGGTCTGGCTGCCTTGATATCTTCAGCTGCCATCGTCAGGTCGCATCCCTTCAGCGCGGCAATGCACATCCCATAGGCCGCCGCGGCACCAATAGACGGGGCCCCGCGGATGATCATGTTCCTGATGGCCTCCGCCACATCGAGGTAGTCGTCGAACCCGACAATGATGATCCCTCCCGGGAGTTGTCTCTGGTCGATCATCATAACCTTTCCGTCCTCGAACCAGACGGCATGAATGTCCTTCTGCACACCATCGATCGTGACTTTCATTCGGTCACCTTGTCCGACTCCATGTCGTGATGATTTAAAAATGATCCTGGGTAGCCATCTAGACAGGCTGATACCGTCGTCTGGTCGAAGTTTCTTCAATAGAATTGTTTTAACCACGAACTTCGTGAACAGCAACAAGGAGAGGAAGTCAACAGTACAAGTAGACAACTATTCAATATGGAGAATAATCACAGACAGTGACTGTGAGTGGTGATACTGTGAAACAATCGAATGGGAGACTGGCGGTTAATCCGCCAGTCGTTATTTCACACAATCCACCGTACGGCTC
>CAZIJM010000153.1:0-3083 GCA_964539695.1 uncultured Methanomassiliicoccales archaeon
CACATACCGGTCACGACCCTCAGCAACTACAACGACGATATCAACAACAAAGTGAAGATCCTGTCCGACCACTGGACCGAGAAGACCGACAGGTTCTCCAACGTCATCATAACCGCCGCTAACATGAACGCGCAATTTGTGGGCACCAAGTGGTTCAGTGTCAAGATCACCGTCAAAGCCCGCGATGTATAGCTGAACGCCATGGTCAATACGTATCTGGCGCCGACGAAGAGCCAGTGAACCATCTCAGAAGAAATCGGACAGCTTGCACTTCCTGACCTTATCATTGTTAAACATGGAGTTCATACTCATCTCCAGGATCTCCACTCTTTTGCGGGTGTAAATGTCCAGGCCGTATTTCTCACCGATGACCTTAGAGATCTCCAGGTACTTCTTCACGCTGGCCTCGTGGACCGTGAGAGTCAGGGCGTTGCTACACTTGATGCACTTCCCGGCCAAGGGAATTCTGCGGTATTTCTCGCCGCACTTGGTGCACCTGACGGTTTGAGTGGAGAACGATCTAAGGTTCCCGATCATGTCTGGCAAGAAGTGCTTGTTTAGCACACGCCTGGCCACGTCCTGTTCGTCTACCGCGCGGATCTTCTTTCCGAGCATGAGCTGGGCGTCCATCTTGTCCATCATGGTCTCCAGGGTGGTGTAAGCAGAGTACTTCGGGCCGTCAGAGATGTCGTAAGTGTCATGGGTGAATCCCAGGTGCTCATACTGGTCAGGGGTCCCGATTCTGCCAGCGATAAGGTCCATGTGCTTCTCAATCTCCTTGGGATCCCTCATCTCCATGGCCGCCCTATACAGCTCCAGGGGGTACTCCCTGAGACAGTCCAGATTATGAGCTTCCTTGTCAATCTCGTTGGGATCTAGCCTCGTGGTCAGGACTAGGGGCGCGTCCATCAAACCCCCCCTCCTGTCCGGCAAAAAGGTCATCGAGAAATTCAGTAGGGCGTCCAGAGCCAGTATAATGCAGTCTTCGTCTCCATCGCAGTTCCTTCTTTTGGCGGCGTGGAAAAACGGGTGACCGTAGCATCCGCGGAGGTCAGCATAGCCGATGATCCTGCATAAGATGCCCCCAGACGTGTGGGGCGCCAAGGCGAACGCGACGTGCCCGATCAGATCGTCCCTGCTGGTGACGTTGTAGTACCTAGGGAGATGATACAGCTCCTCCAGCTCGTCGTCGATGAACCTGGCGACGTTGACCATGTATGTCCCGCAGTCTTTGGCAGGGATGATGTCCTGAACCTTCAACTCGCAGATCTGCTCCGGGTCCGTCAGGGAATCGCCGTTCCAGTCGTGAGTGTAGCCAAGCTCACGCGCTTTTTTCACCGAGAGGCCGATCTCTCTGGGTTTGAAGTGGGTCAGTGGGATGTCAGTCATGTCGAATCTGATCGTCCCATCCTTGAAAGTAGTGATGCCGTTCTTCTGCCTGAGGATCCCCTTCTCCAGAGCCTCGCAAGTCTTAATCTTGGAGACCAGGGTTTCTAGGCACTTCAGGTCGGACGGCGGCCTCTCGTCCAGATACTAGCAGGCGTCCTTGAACTCCTCCTCCAAATTAATGTTGATCGGAACAGGCCCTAAGTTACCGTACTCGTTCATCCTGGGGGTATATGCGGTGTGGGACCCGCAAACCCTGCACCAATTGCGGTAGGTGTAATCCCTACACATTGGACAGAACCTGTTGCCCACCTCCACTGTCACCTCCGGTCTGCTGTCCCTGCTTTTAGAAGCGTTGCTCTTGGACACCGCGATGGCGGCAACCAGCTCGTTCTTTGCGTCGACGTCCTTGCCAACGGGAAATAAGGCCTGAACCTTGGGGGACAACTCACGTTCTTTAGTCTTTTCGGGACGGGCCATCCTAGTGCCGATGCGGGTCATTGCCCTGGCGCGGACCTCGTAGCCCGCAGCGGCGCTGACAGCCTCTAGCGTAGAGGCTCCCTCGAGCTCAGGGCCGGCAACGAGCCTGTCGCCCTCGACCCTTATACTGAGACAGTCTAGTATCGGACGGGAGTACCTCTCGTCGATAACCACCCTACTGTCGATAATGCGGTGGAGGGCGCAGAGGTCCTCCAGCATGCGCTTGGAAGTCGGCTCCTTCCCGACCGAGAGGTTAGTGCCGTCGTACCTCCCCGTGGAGAGCACATGCTCCCTCAGGGCCTTGATCCTGTCCAGCGGCCAGTCCGACCAGAACAGGTTGAACTTCGGATGCAGAGGGACGCCCATCTCGGCGCTCATCAGCTTGGCCCGGTCATACGTAGGGTCCTCCCAATCATTCGGGAGCTCCCCTTTCTCCTTAATCTCCAGCTTGTGCCATTCTATGGAGTACCCGCAGGGGACGAGGACGTGATTGTTCTCGCAGAACTCCCCGAAGGGTACGAGGATCTCCCCGTTGTCGATGATCTCGGTGACATCGTCCTTCACGGCTAGGACATTGTCCTTGGTGTGGCAGTACACTAGGTCGCCGTTCCTCAGCAGCAGCGTCGGGCCCTCCAGCATGTCGCATGGGGTCACCACGCAGGCTTTCCCCGGTCTTTCTATCTTGATCTGGGTCCCCAAAGCCATGAACTCGTCCATGGCGTACATGCTGCCCGTGTTGAACGCAAGAGCGGCGAGACCCGACGTCCTAGCTCTACCATATCTAAGTCTAAAGCCCCCGACGGCGCAGGGGTGCCCAAAGATGGGGCGCCCAGCGACAATATCCATGAGGTACTTCTCCTCAGGCTCCACGGTAGGTTTCTTGGGGGCATTCTCCTCCTTCTTCGGAGGGACCTTGTGGGCGTCCAGGAATTTACCTATGAAGTCCCAGCCGTCCAGGCCGAGCTTATCCACGTGCTTCTTGAGCTTGGAAGCCTTCTGACACATACCCTCAGCGATGACCAGGCACGCCCCTCCCCTGACCCTGTTGGTCTCGATGCGAGGTAAGTCCCTGAACCCCGAGATCTCCATCTGTTCGGTACCCTCTCCGTCGACGCAGATGGGGCAATTCCTCACGATGAGGTCGATCTCTTCGGAGGTGGGAGTGTACTGGAGGTGCTGGCACTGCTTGTACAGGAGGATCTCCTCGTCGAACCTGG
>CAZIJM010000154.1:0-3031 GCA_964539695.1 uncultured Methanomassiliicoccales archaeon
ATATCTACAAATAAAATCGAGTATTTTAAAATGTTGAATCTAGAACATCAAAAAAACTAAAGTGTCCAAATAAAAACATTAATCAAATGGTATATAAAAGATGAACAAGCGAGGCGTAGATAAGATTTAGTCAAGGAACTTATAATTATAGATGCAGGAAACCTTTTCTAAATCCCGAGCGGGCCCCATTCCAAACTTTTAGCATAGAATTGTACAGCTTGATATTGGACGTATGAGCCCGGAAGCAAAAATGTAGGGTTCCGGAAACCACTCGATACGATCCGGTTGCGGTTTAGTACTTCCAGATTCTCTTCAACCAGGCTTTCATACCCTTCTCGTACTCATTGTCAGACATCTCGTAGAACTTCATGCCTACCAGTTTGTCAGGTAGATATTGCTAGTCCACATGGTGGTTCTCGTAATCGTGAGAGTATTTGTATGTCAGGCCTCTTCCTAGTTCCCTGGTTCCACTGTAATGGGCATCCTTCAGATACGGGAGTATCCCGTTCGTGGGCTCCTCTTTCGGATTTCAATGCAGAGAATATGGCATTGTAGGCAGAATCACTTTTGGGAGCATATGCTATATATGTGACCGCCTGAGACAATATGATTTGAGACTCGACATATCACCCTCTCCACGGCTTAGACGGCAGCCACCGCCACCAGAAGAGCCTGGGGGTTCGCGTTGCCCACGTCCTCCGAAGCATAGGTTATTATCCTACGGGCGATAAACTTCACGTCCTCCTCGGTGTAGAGCATCCTCGTCAAATATACACGGCGGCGTCGAGGTCCGACCCGCGCATGCTCTTGATGAATGCGGAGACGGTGTCGTAATGGTTGTCGCCCTTCTTGTCGTAGTTCAGCATCCTACGTTGAATGCATTCGGACGCCACATTCAGTGTGATCTGAATTCTACCGTTCTCCCTGGGCATAGTGGTGAGGGCCCCGATTTCGAACGCATTTAGAGTGGCCCCGGCATCTCGTTAGCGATGCCGGCGAGGAAAACCGCCGTGTCGTTGTCAAGGTCAATGTCCATCCCACCGGGCCCTTCTCGCGATCGATCATGGTTCTAAGAAGCAGTGTTCTTATATTCTCCAGAGACAGTGGTTTAAAATTGAAGATTTTGGATCTGGAAATAAGCGCCCTCTTCACCTCAAAATAAGGGTTCTCGGTGGTGGTACCTATGAGGATGACGATGCCGTCCTCCACGAAGGGCAGCAGGTAGTCCTGTTGGGCCTTGTTGAACTTGTGGATCTTGTCCACGAATAGGATAGTGCGCTTTTTCTCCATGTCCAAGGCATCTATGACCTTCTGCACTACCTCCTCCAATATCCTTCTTGCTGGTGGTGGTGGCGTTGATTTGCACAAACTTGGTATGGGTGGTGTTGGCTATTACCTGGGCTAGGGTGGTCTTTTCAGTCCCGAAAGGGCCGTAGAATATCTGGGACCCGATCTTGTCCGCGCGGATGGCCCTCGAGAAAAGCCTGTCCTCCTTAATAATGTGCTCATGGTCAACCACATCGTCCAAGGTGCGAGGGCATATACGGCTGGCCGAAGGCGCCTCTCTTTCCAGGACTCTTTTGCGCGTGTATTCGAACAGATCCATGCCTGTCTCACTCGTATACATCTTAATCTGTGCAGGATCGTCTTCCTTCGACAGCAATTTATAAGTGTGGGGGGCTAGACAGTGACATGACAAGCTTGCACGATCGCTGGGTCGCAGAGAGGAGGAACGAGCACTATTATAAGCTTGCCAAGAAACTGAACTACCGCTCCAGGGCATCCTTCAAGCTTATCCAGATTGACAACCGCTTTGGGATATTCAAGCCTGGGGACGCGGTCGTGGACCTCGGCGCATGCCCCGGTGGATGGTGCCAGGTGGCACAGGAGCGTACATGGCCTAACAGCAAGGTCATCGGCGTCGATCTCAGGTATATCAAGCCCATCAAAGGCGTGGAGACGTTTGTCGGTGACATCACCAAAGACTATACCATGATCGAGCTTATAAGCAGGTTCAGCGGTAAGGCCGATGTGGTGCTCTCGGACATGGCCCCAAATATCGCTGGCCATTACTCCATAGACCATGCCCGGTCCATTAATCTCTGTTTGTACGCGGTGGACGTCTGCGACCGCATTCTAAAGAAGGAAGGCAAACTGGTTATGAAGGTATTCATGGGCGATATGCTGAACTCCCTGCTGGGGGAGCTTAAGAAGCGCTTTCAGTCCGTGAAGATCCACTCCCCCGACGCGTCCAGAGACACCTCGTCCGAAGTCTATATTATCTGCCAAGGGTACTACAGCAAGTCCTACATCACCTTGAAGAAGTTAGAGGTTGAAGGGAAGAAGCCGGAGTTCACCATCAAAGGCGGCTTTATCTGACCCTCCTCCCCCCATCCCATCTGTGCATCATCAGCAGCCGATCATTAGAGGATACCGAACTTGCCGACAATCTCGATGTCTAGGTACCAGCAGTTCAGACTAAATCTGTCGAATCCTCCTAGAAGGCATATCGCGGCCATGGTTAGGATTTAGATGACATGACAGTCGACGATCAGGTTGTCTTCGGGAGGATACACAGGCAGCATTATCAGGAGCATCATGGCGCATATGCCGATGGTCGAGAGGCGAACCTGAGCATCAGCGCGACCCCCATGACGATCAGCCCGGACATCAGAACAAAGTTCAGTACGGTGTTGCCGATTAGACCGCGGAACAAGCTCTTCAGGAAGCAGGATGTCACTTCGGATAGGCAGTACCCAGTGGACGATCCGTCGTTAATGATGATGGCCTCGATGTTGGTCGGTATCCCCAGTCCCAGCAATTTGTCGAAGAACGCCCAGAGAAGCATGAACCACAGAACTGTGCGGGTGACAGCTAGGCAGAGTTTCCTCTTTAACACGACGGTCCTCCAGGATGTTCAGAGTAACATCCATGGAGGTGAGTGGTGGGGATAACTAATCTTGATTTCTCGTGATATTTTATGATTACATCGGTGTTTAGGAATCGCATAAAAGGGCTTCAGACCGAACAG
>CAZIJM010000155.1:0-3029 GCA_964539695.1 uncultured Methanomassiliicoccales archaeon
CGACAACACCGAATTTACTTGCGAACTCGGTGTTATAGGTGTTCATGAACTGTGCAATTGAAATAATATTTAAAACCTACTAGTACTTCTCGAAATATATAAATTATGTTACCTGATGAAAGTTGCAACACAGTAAATAAGGACACCGAGACGGGTACAGGTCGGACTACCGACATAGCTAAAGTATATTCGACAATGCCTATGTCAGTACGTCTAGGCCTGTACTTGCCATCAATCAAAACATATAGCTCTAAAACAATTCAGAAAACGATTAATATGAGCGGATGGACTTACGTCAAATCCGGAGTAAACATCGATCAGAAATCCGAAGCCATCAAGGCCCTCGTCAGCAAGATTAACTATAAGAGGCAGGGCATTGGACAGGCCGTTCGCATGCCCGGTCTCTTCGCCAGCCTGATTGACTTTGGCGGCAGGTACATCACCATGACAACGGACGGCGTTGGGTCCAAACTGCTCATCGCAGAGGAGCTAGGCAAATGGGACACCGTGGGCATCGACTGCATCGCGATGAACGTCAATGACACCATCTGTGTCAACGCAGAGCCTACGTCTTTCGTTGACTACATAGCCATTGACAAGCCGAACCCGAAGATCACCGAGGAGATCGGAAAGGGATTCCAGAAAGGCGCAGAGATGTCCAACACGGAGATCGTTGGTGGTGAAATCGCTGTTCTGCCTGAGATCATCAACGGCGTGGACCTTTCCGGCACCTGCCTGGGGTACGTGGAGAAGGACAAGATTATCACTGGCGACAAGTGCCAAGAAGGCGATCTCATAGTGGCGCTCAGGTCCTCCGGTATCCACTCCAATGGGCTCACCTTAGCCAGAAAGATCGTAGAGGCCAACGGCATTGCCATGACCGACAGAGTCGCCGGCCTCCAGAGAAGCATTGGCGAGGAACTGCTCACCCCCACCGAGATCTACGTGAGGCAGGTCTTGGAGATCACCTCCGAGAACACTGTCCACGGTCTGGTGGATATCACCGGAGGGGGGCTCAGGAACATCCTCAGGATGAGAAAAGGCCTGAAGTACATCATCAGTGACCCTGTGGAGCCCACTCTGATCTTCAAGAAACTGCAGGAGCTAGGCGAGATTGAGGACAGGGAGATCTACCAGACCCTCAACATGAGTATGGGTTTCACGATCATAGCGCCAGCTGAAGACGCGGAGGCCATTGCTTCGAAGTACTCGAATGCTGAAGTGGTTGGCAGGGTCGAGAGGGGTGACGGAGTTCTTCTAGAGCCTGGTAAAATATTGTATGATCACTACTAAACGCGGGGAGCGCGGGGAAGAGGACAAGGAGTGGGAACTAGTGGATCTCCCCCCGGACGTCGAGAAAGCGATCCGGGACTATCTCGAGGGACTCGAGAACCACTCGCCTCATCTAGACTGCCTCTGGGGGGAACTCTACGGGGCCATAAACGCAAACTTCTGGGGAGGCTATTTTACAGCCGAACAAGCCCATCTCCTCAGGAGGAGATACCTTTTCGACTACGGTGATGAGGATGGACTTTATTGATTTTAGTGACTGCGAGAGGAACGAGTACCGCGCATACGGCGGCGCCAGCGGCAACAAGATTAACATCGTCTACGAGGGGCATGGTTATATGCTTAAATTCCCCCCGAAGCCGGGCAAGAACGCCGAGCTAAACTACGTCAACACTTGTGTCACCGAGTATATCGCCTGCCATGTGTTTCAGTCCATGGGGATATCCGCCCAGGATACCCTACTGGGGACGTATACCGACGCCCATGGTAACGTCAGAAATGTGGTTGCCTGCAGAGACTTCGCCGAAGGCTACAAGACCCTGGTGGAGTTTGCCCACCTCAAAAACACCTGCCTAGACAGTGACCTGGAAGGCTACAACACAGATCTGAGCTCCATCCTGAAGGCGATCGATGAACAGCGCGTCATCCTCCCGGACAGGCTCAGAACTTTCTTCTGGAGACAGTTCATCGGAGACGCCTTGCTGGCGAACTTCGACCGTCACAACGGTAACTGGGGTATCCTGGTGAATGAGAGGATTAGGCATGCCGACTTGGCCCCGGTTTACGATTGCGGGTCATGTCTATTCCCTCAGTTGAATGACAGGGGGATGCAAAAGATCCTGGAAAAGGAGAGGGAGGTGGAGGACCGGGTGAAGCTATTCCCGAAGTCCACGCTAATGATCAACAGGGCTAGGATCAGCTACTATGACTACATTACGTCGACCGAGAATGCCGAATGTGACGCTGCCCTGGCGGGGCTGTACAAGTATATAGACCTGGACAGAATTGAGGGGATCCTCGACGAGACGCCGGGGCTTACGCCGCTCCAGCATAAGTTCTACATGACCATGATAAAAGCTCGCAAGGAGGGCATCCTTGACAGGGCGTTCGAGAAGATGGAAATGTCAGGATGACGGGATCCCCCTCCCCCCGTTTGTTTGCTCATTTCTGCTCGTAGACGTAAATGAGGTACCAGCCGAACTGGGCCTGAAAGATGGTTGTGTTTCTGGGATTGTACGAAAATGCAGCGTCCTCGAAGGGCTTGACTATCTGGCCGCGGCCAAACCATCCCAAGTCTCCATCGTTCCTGCCGGAGAGACACTTGGAGTATTGGGACGTCAGAGGGTCGCGAAGTTCTCGCTGGGTAGACTCTCCTCTGGAGATCCAGCATTTGTCGTACAGGTCTACGAGTATGTGAGAGCAGCGTGCCTGTTTTACCATGGTCCCATGAATCGCCCGGAGGTGTTCTAATTATGAACTTCGTGAACAGCAATATGAGAGAAAACCGACAGTACAAATAGTTGATTGTTTGAATAATAGTCACTGTCAGTGACGGCCATATGCGGCCGTCCTGAGCACAGTTTACGCTGACCACTAACGAACATAAGAAAGTGCACCCATTATCAGATGTACTTTTCGATGTCAATCAAACCGGTTAAAACTTGTGGATCGGATACTCCATGCCGATCGCCTGATAAGGACATCTATGTTGTAAAACTTCATCCATCTGGCTACGGTCT
>CAZIJM010000156.1:0-3013 GCA_964539695.1 uncultured Methanomassiliicoccales archaeon
CCTCTTGTAAGCTGTCATTTTATTCACTCCTATAATCATGAAGTGTGGGTTTGTATTTCGAGTATCTCCCAACCTGGAGGGTATATCCGTGCTCTATAGTCGCGTTGCACGCCTCCTTGATCTCCTCCAGCCTTTGGTCCAGCATGGCCTCGTCGTTGACTTCCAGCTCAACGTAGAACCCACCCACGAGATAGCGGAGCTCGACATCCCTGCCCCCGACTTTGATCACCCTGCGCTCAGAGTGATTGTTGGGAAGGCCCTTGCCGGGACCACTGTTGATCGTCTTGGGAAGGCTTTCGCCCGTCATATTGATCTGCCTGATGTTAGGGACCGTGTCCAGGGCGTTAAGTACCTTCTCGGTGGTCTCCGCGCTGAGCAGACGGTTGGTAATGATCTGGACTTCGGGGAGGGGCACACCGGCGTAGTCGGCCGCGGGAGCGGATTTACTCGTCATACAAGCACCTCACAGTTTTTTCTTCACCTTCTTGGCTTCAGCAGCTACGTACTGCATGGGCTTGCTAAACTCTTCCATGTCTCCGAAGACCTCTTTGAAGAGACCGGATGTGGCCTCGGCAGAGAAGGTCTGGGTTCCACCATCTAGACAGTTGGCGGCGGTAATAGCGGGGATCACGACGCCTTTAGCATGCCTGGTGACGACGTGATTCCCGTGGAATAGACCGGGTCCGCCTCCACCGTAGATGGAGTGAGAGAAGAAGGACATACCGACTCCGACACCCTCAGCCCTTCCGTAGTCGACACCGGGGAGACCTGATTCGTGCTCAAGAAGGTCGTTGTAATACAGAATGGTTCCGGGGACACCCTGGGCGGCTCTAGCAGCACCGACGTTGACCATGACAGCGGCGACCATTCCGGTCGCGGCATAGGCATTCCATTTAGGAAGGTCGTCAGTGGTGTAAACCTTGTATCCGGAGGGCAGAGTTTCCTTGACACGGATAACACCATCCTCAAGGGCCTTGGCCATCAGAGACTCGATAACAGTTCCGACGGTTCCGGTCTTTCCGTTTTTCTTAACGAAAGTGTACAGCATGTTGTCAGCGTTAAGTCCCTCATAGGCGAGGGCAAGAAGTCCGCCCCTTTCGAAATTGCCGATCATGTCTCCCATCTCGTAGGAGCCACACTGCTCGAAGATGGCGGAAAGGGCGGTTCCCTGCATGGCATTCCTGTTGACTAGGGAGACGACATGATTAGCCATAATGTTCCTGAGGGCGAATCCAGCTCCCTCATTGTTCTGGGGAACCTCGAGGATGGATTTAACGTTGGCACCCTGGAATGTGATTGTTTGGGGGTACCTTCCCCATACGGCGGCCTTGACCATGTTGGCTTTGTACATCGGGATGTCAAAAGTGTCGATGATGGCTTCAGTGGTGGCAGCGGCTGTGGCGGTGAAACCAGTGGTGTATTCAATACCGGCGTTCATCCTGTCCTCGGGGACGATGACGACCAGGTTCTTTCCGCCGGATTTGACGGAAACAGAGGTTCCATCTCCATCGTAGACCTGAACGGACTCTTTGACGATCTGAGCGATCTTGTCGGCATTCTCAACCAGAGGGATGTCGATTTCCTTCCCTTTGATGATGACTCCGCCGCCAGTCATGGAACCGGTCTTGAGGGCTTTCTCGATGCCCGCTAGATTGACGGCACAGGTCCTCTTCGTTAGGGACACGATCTTCTTGATCGCGTTGTTGCGCAGTGGACTAATAGATTCGAGCGGAATGTCTTCTGCAATGCGTTTTCCGCAGTCGTCATACAAGTCAACTACGTCCTCGTATTTTGGCATTTCATACCTCCTTATTCATTTTTGCCGGCCATCTCTGACCGGCACCCCCTTGCAGGCAATATAACCTACTCTCAAAATATAAAACAGTAGTAAAAACGGCGTTATAATTGGTAATTTTCATGCGAAAGCAAAAGTCCGGCGAAATGGCACAACACCGGTTTAGGTACGCTTACCTTTAGTTATATTATTTAATTGATTCGTTGAGCCAGCACCATCACATAAACATGTCTCAGAGACGGTGCTGTTCGTGCTACAAAAGATTTAGTTAGTGTTATTCGCTCAATCGCGCTTGGCCTTGATAATAACGCCAAACTCGTACTTGCGGAGGTGGTCGACGAATGCCGGGATCATGCTGTATGGGATCCCCGCAGCCATTTCGTCCGCGGCCATAGAAGTTTTCTTCCTGCATCCGAAGCATCCAAGAGAAATATTCGGTTTACCAGTGCAGATAGGCACCGCCACGATGTCCTCGCATCCACACTGGAACGGAGATGTGGAAAATTGCATCCTTCCGCCCTCCTCGGCAGTAGCCAGTGGCACGATCCAGTAGACCCTCTCAGGAATGTCCTCGATGGTGACCACGTCGGGTACGAAGTTCGCGTCCTTCAGGGGGCAGACCACTTCTCCATCGTTCTCGAAGGGCACAATCATACGGTCGGCGATCATCTTCTCGGCGGCCACGGGGCTGTCGTGCATCCCGATGCTGGCGTGAAAGTCGCCCGAAGCGATCTTCTCTGGCGTTGAGATCATGTTCAGAGCGGAACATCCGACCATGCAGTTCTCGGACTTCAAGGGCAGCTTAAAGCTCTCCCCATCTCTGGCCCTGAAAATGGCCTGACAATGGCTCAGCTGGTTCTCGGGCTCGGCGTACCCTTCGGGATAGGGCTCTCCCCTACGGATCATCTTGACCGCTACAGGCTCTCCTCTGAGTCTCATGATGTCCTTCATTGCCTGCGCATACTCCCTATTCTTCTCTAGAATTTCCGACATGGACTTTCAGAAACTTTGTAGACGTATAATTCCTCCGGATACAGAAGGCTGGCCGGTGGGCACATGTGACGTCCCCGGCTCGTTGAGAGTATCATAAATAATTTGGTAAATCGTTTCGAGGTCTTGCCTCAGTGTCGATAGGATTCGGCTATAAAGATCCGATGAAAAATAAAATGCGATTATGGATGTGGAGCGATAATGTAGTTCTAATCATCGTGACGCTCG
>CAZIJM010000157.1:0-2960 GCA_964539695.1 uncultured Methanomassiliicoccales archaeon
TCGTTAACCTCATTGGGAATACCATGAACTCTTTCGAACTGAAGGTCAGATGCGACCTGACCCAGAGCCTCCCCGGCTATACGTATTGCGTCCTGGACATGAACAAAAAGAACATGAAGGACTTGAAACTGCCAAGAAGACGGTGAAGCCCTCAACACCATGATGACCACTAGGTTTTTCGTCCTTATCTATAATGGACCTGGAGAACTCCAGGTGCTCCCGAGCTATTATGCCAGACAGTCCATCAAGTAGTTCCTGGACGTCTGCAAGGGGAGCGCTGCACTGCTCCCCCTTTATGTGCACCGGAAGATATATTCAGAGAGTATATGTTGCTGTTATTCATTGTCGCAGCGGTAGTCCAAAGCCTGCAAAACGACCTGACTGAGTTTGGGAAGGTAAAGAAGCAGGGTCCAGAGAAGAAGATCGGAAACAAGTTACCGAACATGACCACCGCCCTAATGGATCTGAGGAACCAGAAGTGCAAGGTCTACTACGACATGATCTTACCGAAGAAGTTTCGGTCGAAAGGCAATGCAGTTTACAAGCTGTTCAGTCCGAAATCTCCCTGTGCGACTCCTAAGCACCAATATGGTCATAAAAAGTCATGGAGAATCAAACTAACTTCAGCCTGCGCCATGGCAACTGGTGCGGACCATATCTAATATGTTTCCATTAATTTAGTATATATAGAAAATTTTATATAATAAAAAATAACCCATATTATAGGGTAGTGGTATAAGATGATTAATTCATAAAATTATCATTCAACAGATCGAGTGGACTGAATCGTACCGGTGAATTATGCAACAATGTTCCCGCCATGAATATATGCGCGCACGTGTTTTCCTAATAATGCTCGGGACGACGGTTTAACGGGGAATCACATATGCCAGACGTCCTAAATCTGCAGAAAGCACATCTTGCGCGTTTTGGATATTCGCGCGTGGATGTGCTGTATAGTTTTAATACAACGGTGCGTTTCATCATCTTGATTTATATGATAAGGTTCGGACCTGCCGGAATCCCGCTCTCATGCAAAGGCCGCACCCTCGAGGATGGAATAGAAGATGTTCACAATCTTAGCCTTGGTGCGTTAGAGATTCAGCTTGTCCGCGCAGGAGCGTTTACTAGACCTCCTGAAGACGAGGAGATCGGCATGACCATCAAGAACATCGAGGAGGACTTTGTCATCGAGATCCTCAGGAATGGAGAGTCGGTCTGTGACCCCGACGAGTCTATTGAGGAGGAGGATGACCTCGTCTTCATGCCATCCGGGGTGGCTGGCACGTTCGGCGACCTGTATTCCATAGGCGAGATGGCCAAGAGGCTAGACGTCAGCGTGTCCATCCACACCCCCTACTATATGAACCTGGGATCTGACAATGAACTCGCGGTCGAATGCATGAACAGCATCAGATACGGTGGCCTTATCGTTAACGCCCTGGATGGGGATATCGTCGTCACCAGTCTCGGGTTGTACGATGGGAAGCGCCCCCGCGAGGAGGTCGACGACTACATCTATAGCAACGTGGCGAGTCTCATAGACTGGTGGCATGACAATGGCTTGAAACCCAGACTTGGTATTGAGGTCACCGGCCAACAGGACGTCTTTGGCTCTATGGACCAAGTTCTAGACATCTGTGAGCAGATCGATGGCCTGACACCAGTCGTCAATTTCTCCCATCTACACTCTCGTACCAATGGGTCCCTCATCGACGTGGACGATTTTCTGAACGTCCTTGAGACGGTGGAGCCCCTAAGTGGGGGCAGGATTTATACCACGTTTGCGGGGGTGGACTATTATGACGGGAACGAGAAGAGGCTCACGCCGATCAAGAAGGGCGACCTGAGATTCGAGCCCCTAGCCGAGGCCCTAATTGAGATAAAACAGGACTGCACGATCATATCCACCTCCCCGCTCCTGGAGCATGATGCGGTCTACATGAGGGTCATCCACGAAAGAGTCCTCAGCAAGAAGGTCGCCAAGGACATCAAGGAGAGGAGAAAGGCGGAGGCCAGCACCATCGCTGCTGGTGAGTGATTTGGAAGGTACCTTGGATGAAATCATCGCCGGCTGCTGTAGGGCGGTCGGCTCTGTGGACCCCGCCTGCGCAATAGCCCTGATAGACGGAATACAGCAATGCCGTAAGGTGTTCATCTATGGATCTGGCAGATCAGGGCTGATGGGCCAGCTCTTCGCAGTCCGCCTGGTCCAGCTGGGCTTTGACGTCCACTTTGTGGGTGAGATGACTACCCCAATCATCGAGAGGGGGGACCTGACTCTTCTGATCTCCTTCACCGGGAGAACGTCGTCAGTGGTTCAGACCGCACGGATCGCTAAGAAGATCGGGTCCCGCATAATTTGTGTCACCGGGACCGGGGGCAGCCCCCTTACGGAGGTCTCGGACACCTCCATCGTGCTTGATGTGCCTCACGGGAACGGCTTGGACAAAGTGGCCCCTCTCGGGACGATTTTCGAGGACTCCTCGCTCTTATTCTTTGATTGCGTGGTGAGCGAGCTTATGTCCCGCGGGGGCATCTCTGAGGAAGATATGAGGAACAGGCACGCTATCTGGGTCTGACGTTCGTCGGGACAGCACCGCGGACGCGCTCTTCGAGACGTCGTCCTTTGACACGAAGAACGCCAGCTCCTCAAGCACACGGGTCCATCACAACCAACACCTCGTTCGGAAACATGACCAGGAACCTTCTTTTGAGCTCCTTGTCAGGGCCGGTATCACCCTCTTCGTTCCAGAACACCAAGCTTGCGCCTTCCTTTTTGATTCCGCGGAGCTCGTAGTATCTCTCGAACTCGTCCTCATAAACCTTCCCGACATGATGCAGTCGTCCCATCTTCAGCAGCGTCGATGAACAATTTCATCGCTAGTTTGGATACGACAACGTCCGCCTTGAATTTCAACCTCATTATGTGTCCATCATCGCACCGACGGAATAAACGA
>CAZIJM010000158.1:0-2909 GCA_964539695.1 uncultured Methanomassiliicoccales archaeon
GCAAACGATCAGCAAAAATTAGCATTCGTGCTCGTGCGCATATGAGTGTATGTGTATAGGTATTAACTTATAAACTCAGATTGTATGTCGCAGAATTACACGTCATAAATCAACTTAACTTAATTCCTGGTTATTCGAGTTTCAATCCTAGAACGTATAGAAGAGAAAGAATTCGGATCTCGCGCCCGCCGTCGATAATCTTACCTGCACGGACGACGGTACCATCCGCCAAGACCACGTGGGATACAGTAGCACTGGGTTCGACTACACAACCATCCCCCAGGATGCTGTCCTCGATCCTAGAGCCCTTGATGTTGCAACCGTCCATTATCAGGGAGTGCCTGACGGAAGATAACTCCACACTGGACCCGCCCAGGATGCAGGACTCCATTATCGAGGATGAGACGACTGAGGATCCCTCACCGACGAAAACTGTGCCTTCGAGGTCGGAACTGGTTACGATCCCCGGGAATCCAGACGCGAATTCGTTGGATGCTACCGCTAGATTGGCGCGAAGCAGGTCCCGCGGCCGGCCAACGTCTATCCACAAGCCCTCAAGTTTGTACCCCTGGACCCTCCCGCCCCGAGCGATAATCTTGGGGATGATGTCCATGGAGAAGTCACAGAACTCGCCCTTCGGCACTAGGTCAAGGACCTTCCTCTGTATTACGTAGACCCCCGCGTTGATCAGATCGGAGAAGACTTCCTCTGGACGGGGCTTGTCCTTGAAAGCAGTGATCCTTAGGTCGTCGTCCACGTATGCGATGCCGTATTCGCAGGGATTGTCCACCGGCGTGAGCGCATCGGTAACTATGGCGCCTGTCTCCAGGTGCCTCCGTATCTGCCCCGCAATGTCCAAGTCGGCTAACACGTCGCCGTTGGCGGCCACGAAAGTACTGTCTAGGCGATCACGTACAAGCTCCATGGCGCCAGCGGTGCCCATGGGTTTGTCCTCATAGGAGTACTCTATCGAAATCCCGAGATCGTCCCCATTCCCGAGGGTCTCCATAATGCCGGGTTTATATCCGCATGCGAGAATGATCTCCTTTATGCCCGCTCTAGCCATAGACCTGACCAGGTACCAAATACAGGGCCTCCCCGCCACTTGGAGTATGGGCTTCGGCTTGGTCTTGGTAAGAGGTAGCAGTCTGGTGCCCTTCCCTCCGACCATAATGATGGCTTGCCTGACTCTGGTCACTCTCCCACCTTCGGCATTACGACGCGGACAACGTTTATCCCGAGAGGAAGCCCCATGGACTTCGAGACGGAGGTGCACTTGATGCGAAGGACACGAACTATTGGGATGTCCAGCCTGTAGTCCGACGTGGCCTCGTAGTTGGCCATCCCCTTAACCAGGATGAGCCCGCAGCCGTGAATCTCCTCGACCAGCTCCTCAGGGCAGTCGTTCCAATCTATCCCTATGTAGAACTTACCAGTGGACAGCAACCTGTCGGTCTCCCCGTTCATGCCGATCCTAAGGGCGTCCTCCATGGTAACGTCGTTGAGAATCGTGATTTCCCTGACCACGCCGACCACGCGCTTGCCCATGCGTCTGAACTGCCTGATTAGAATCTTGTCCAACTGGAATTCGACGCAGTTATCGAACATGTAAATGACCCCCGGGATATCCTCCAAAATCCGGGCTAGGGCATCTGTCTCGTCACATCCCAGCCCCTGGGTCATTGTGTCGTCTAAGACATTCATGAACTCGTTTGGTCGTCGATCGATTTATCGTTGCTGAAGTTCAAAATATTATCCATTGCAGCTGCCATCACGGCGGTCCTGAGTGGGTTGTCGGACCCCTTCACTGCCTCGTCCAACAGTTCCACGTAGCGGACGACCATCTCATCCGCCCTGACCTTTAGGTCATGGTATGGGTCGTCAGATCCTACAGCAGAATATGCCACGCCGTGAACCTTTGTATCCATAGACACCAACTCGGAGCCGTTGTCCATGCGTTTGGACATAACGTTCACGGCTGCCCTGACTGCCTCGAACTCGCAGTCGTCGCCAACGAGTTCGACTGGAATATAACGCGTCTGAGGAGACAGGGGGCACAGTCGGCATCGAATCTTACCGGGGCACATCTTAGAATGTTCCCGTGGTTGGGTACGCGGGTCGCACTGTGATCGAAACGTGTGGAATTTTCTCATACTTTGGATTTTTAGACGACCGTGTTGGAAACGCATTCGACGTTTTCAATGCCGGGGATGGAGTGGAGGGCGCTTTCGAGCTTACCTCCGACCTCTTCATCAGTGTCGTCAATGAGGAATCCCACGTTGACTTTCATGAGTCCAAAAGCGACTGGGAGGATCTTAGTCTCCAGGAGCTTGACGCCGTCGGGGAGGGCTCCGGGAAGCTGGCTAATGATGCTTTCGAGATCGACCTCGGTGTTCTCAGGCATCAGGTCGTATGCTGCAGCGATTTGTCCCATCGTCACACCTCATGGACCGATAAATCCACATTTCTTGCACTCGTACAAAACGCTTTGGTCGCGACACTGCGCGCATCTTCCGATCTCATAATCTCCGCAGCGGGGGCACATGAAAAAGGTGTTTGCCTTGCCGACCAACCTTTTTCCACAGGAAGAACATATTTTATCAACTGCCATGAGCAATCAATTAGATTTCTTCTATTTAAAGAAAGATGATTTATTTTAACCGCACAGTTCATGAACACCGACAACATCGAGTTTGCGTGTGAATTCGATGTTATCGGTTGGACAAGCTGTGATTATAAGCGAACTCCGTTTACAATGTGGTAACAAAATGAATTGAAATCCACTTAAGGTCTGTTATGGAATTAAATTAATGTATTTCTATATCTTGCATGGTCAATTCATGGTGCATGATTAATTCCAATGATGTACAGGAGTCCGCGATGTGATGATGTCCGAGTTGAACGAGAAG
>CAZIJM010000159.1:0-2906 GCA_964539695.1 uncultured Methanomassiliicoccales archaeon
GGCAACGGAGTTATAGTGAAGGGTGACTGATCTAGTTCGATGATCGGCCCAGTCCATCACATTTATCAAATTATACAATAGTGATGGGCTAGTAGACTATCTTATTACTACCGATTCGACATACTGTCGGAACGTTCAAGTTTCGATCGACACGGATTAACGATATTGAAGGTGTATCCGTTACTTGCATGCACACTCGACGCATAAAAGGTATATGGAGACAAGCAGGAGACGCTGATCGGGATGCCAGAGTATAAGGCAAAAGGGGTCGGTGTCTGGCTGACACTCATAGATTACCGGGACACTTCCCACACCTGCTTCAGCTGCGAGAATATGATCGACGATTTGTCTCTATCCAAGAGAACCTACCACTGCTGATGCTGTGGCTTAGTCATGAACAAGAACAGGAACGCTGCCCTCAACATACTTCGCAATGAGTTTGGGTGTATGGATTCTTCGCTTATGGCGGTGAACGACCGACATCTATAACGTTGGTCACTTAGCATTTATAAATTTTGATAGAAACTGCCTTCTCGTTAAAAACGAAGGGACAATGTGACTGTCAGAAACCAATACAAAGCACTTACGGAGGAGGAGAATCATGGAGTCGAGGGAGGGGATCGAACCCCCGTCTGCGGATCTGCAGTCCGCCCCATAGCCACTGTGGTACCTCGACACAAGACACCCGATTCCCTGAATGTATAAAAGGACTTTGTCGATCCTGAATTACGCCTGGCGGCGTATCTATAAAAGCGGGTGCGCGAATTTAGTGGCATGCACTGCAAGGATGTGTCTGTTCGCGATGTGGACATCCCGTTGGACAAGAATTCCATAGCTAGACTCATGGACGGATGGGTTGCCTACAAGCGTACGGACTACATTGTGCTCAGGAACGGCGACAACTACGCTGCGGTGCGTCTCATAAAAGGATTTTCCACAGGACTGTTCGACGAGGTCCTGGGGTATGAGATTCTCTCCCTGCCAGAGGACACAGTCTACGTAGAGGACCCGGAGCTGGATGTCCTCAACTTGCCGTCGTTGGCCAGGATACAGATGGAGCATCCTGGGAAGGCGGTGATCGTCCGCGGGATGTTCTCCCATGTGAACTACTTCAGGGATATCGAGCCCCTGAGGCTGATGGTGGTGGACAACGTGCCGCCCTCCCCAGCGAAGCTGGGGGTTTTAGTGGACAGAGTGCTAGCGTCAGGGTTTGTGGACCTCCCCGTAGTGAAGGAGGAGAGGATCATAGATATGGCTGACATGGTGTCCCAGGTGCGCACGGGTAAGATCATGTTCCCGTGCAGGGTCTCCCATCTCGAAGCGAAGATCCCTTATTGCTTCCTAGACGACGCCCCGGAGGACCCCGGCGATGTCACCCTGATCGGATGCCACCTATCCAGAAGGATATTTAACGCCCTTTACGGGCGCGATGTCCCGTTCATCAACGTCTGCCCGGTCGATCATGTGGACCCAGACAAGAAGACGATAGTTAAATGCTGCAAGGTGAAGCAGGGCCATGAGATCGACGGCAACCTGGCCCTTGTGCCCTGGGGCGCCACAATCCCAGAGGTTGTGAACGCGATAAACGACTTGTTCATCTGTCAAAACGCCTGCGGCCATCGTTGAACGCTCTGTACCTTTATTTGGCGTTGCCGGCCTTGCAGAAGAGCTCCCCGAGCTTGTATCAGAAGTCTACATCGTCCAGATTCCTCTCCAGGTGGAGATTCAGTTAAGCGATAGCTTCGTCCAGCTTCCTCTTGGAGACGAGATTGGAGATGTGGCTATGCTCGTTGGTCTCCTCGTCCTTGACGCAGATCATCTCCATACGGGCCTTGGAGAGAGCACGTCCATGGAGTTATCAGTGATTCATTGATACCTGTCCTGTATCATCCTGCGAAAGAGGGTAGTCCTTCTGAGGTCGATCTCGCACTCCAACCCCCTGAAAATGTTGTGAGGGGCGTCCACGATCAGATTGCCGTGGACCACCATTATATGGTCGGCTTGGGATAGGAGATCGCCTAAATCTCACGGTGCGTCCGCACTCGTCCCTCTTCGAGACACCAAACTCCGTCAGTTTCGCCAGTTTCTCTGAGTCAAACACGGGTCCGTCCCTGCAGACACGAGAGTCGTCCATGACACAGCATCCGCAGATACCGGCACCACACTTCATGCACCTCTCCATGGAGAGCTGGCAATCCAAACCTAGCTCCTTACAGGCTTGATAGGTGAACCACAGCATCATCTCGGGTCCGCAGGCGATGACGCAGTCGTAGTGCCTCTCTGCGACTCTCTCTCTCATTAGCTGGACGGCATTGCCGTGGAACCCGCGGCTGCCGTCATCTGTGGTGATCCATAGATTTCTGGCGCTAGCCTCAGCGACATTGTTCATGATGATGTCGTTGTACGTCCTGGCAGCGATGATGGTATCCGCCCCCGATTCCGTGACGGCGGGTATGACAGAAGCGGTTCCTACCCCTCCTCCAATGACCAGCAGATCCCCACGAGAGAGATCGTACCCGTTGCCGTAAGGACCCCTTATCCGGATAGGGTCGCCGAGCCGGAGTTCGTGGAGCCTTCTGGTGGCCTCTCCGATCGCCTTGACCGTAATGCTCTTTTCTATCCCGTCGATGCCTGAGATGGATATGGGGATTTCGTCAACGCCGGGGACCCACACCATGAGGAACTGCCCCGGCCTCACATCCACGTCCCAGTCGAACCTGAACGTTTTGGTATCGTAGCACTCCTGCACGACCTTCTTGACCCTAACCACATCAGTCATGGGCTACCCCCATCATCGAGGCGATGGAGCCATATCCATAGTCCTCCATAAACAGCGAGAGGCCCTCGTTAATCCTCCTGAACACATCAGCACCCACCGTACCGATGGCACTGCCCACCTGAAAGGC
>CAZIJM010000160.1:0-2891 GCA_964539695.1 uncultured Methanomassiliicoccales archaeon
TTTTGTACTTCAAGTCGTGGAGCTTTCTGACTCTGTAAATGCATGACCACTTGGATATGAAGCCCTTCGACACGTCAACTTCTCTACCGAGCTGGCCATAGGCGCGCTGATGATCGCCATAAGGCTGTTTCTGATCCTCTGGCCTAGGGGGCTGACAAACCTGATGATCACCGTCGTTGGCATAGTCATAATCGTTGTCTCAGCGCTCAACATATATCTACATCAGGTGACCGCTGGACCCAACGATACTAACATAAAATCACTTTCCATATCCATTCGCAATGAACGGGATGAACAAGGCAATTGTGGGGGTTGTCTTTGGTATTGCACTCATATGCGCTACACTGTCGCTGGTTCTGACAATAGAGAATCTCATGAAAACAGGAGTGGTCTCCATGTTCTTCTTCTTGCCCCACAGAGGGGAGCTGGGCATAGATCTGGGAGAGTACATCGGCCCGGTGACGAAGCTGTACAATTTTTTCCTGGAGACGATCGCAAAATACGTATCAAAGGAGTCCTTCATCATCAAGATCGTGGAATTGGTCCTGGTCTTATTCGGGTTCATACTTTCGGTGGCCGGGATGGTTTCCAAGCCGTCTTTGGACTGCCAGGGCACCAACAACCCGGCACAGTACCTCTGGACCCACAGGCCGATGGCCGCAGCCAAGTGCCTCGCGGCGCCCTGGGGACTCATCACCGCGTGCTGGGCGAAAGCTAAGCCCCTGGTGATAATACCGATAATTCTGCTGCTCTTCTACGCATTCTGGTCGATGCTAATCACGGTGTTCCTGATCATCCCTTTCACAATCACGAAGGGCGTCGTCGAGGCGAGAATCAGCACAGCGGCCAAGCGCGAGAGCAGGGAGTATCAGAAGTCCACCCGGTTCGCGGTGTGCCCCAAGTGCAAGAGGAACTTCTTGAGGCCCAAGATCAAGTGCAGGTGCGGACTGGACCAGGATTACCCAGTACCCAACGAGTACGGCTACAAGATTCACTACTGTAATAATGGGCACAAGATTCCTTGCACATATGGAAAGAGGTCTGCCTTGAGGACGATCTGCCCCTACTGCGGTGTGGACATTGAAACTAGGGAGGCCATGCCTGTGTCTGTGGCTATGGTGGGCGCCGTGGGCGCCGGGAAAACCACGATGATGCTGGCTGCCGTGGACACTATCACCAAGATGGCTAGGACTAGAGATGTGTCCGTGGAGGCCGTCACTCCGGGGATATCTAAGCAGGCAGTTCTTGCTAAGGATGTGGCCCCCAAGACCGCCTCCGGCGAGCTAGACACCGAGTGTTTGTTTCTCAGATCCAGAACCATGGCCTACAAAGAGTTGCTGATCAACGACATCTCCGGCCAAGAGTTCGAACCTAGGGAGGGAAAGGCGCTGTTCGAGGAGTATTACACCTATACGGACGGCATAGTGTTCGCCTTTGACCCTATCTCGCTGACCAGGCAAAGGAAAGGGGCAACACCCATGGACGTCTTCGAGTCCTTTCACTTCATGTTCGCACAGATCACCAGGTCCAGCCCTAATAAAGTCTCCGATGTGTTGATGGCTGTGGTGGCCACCAGGAACGACATCATCAGTCCGACGCTGAAGGACTCCGATGTGAGGGGGTATTTGATGGACAATGGGCAGGAGGAGTTCGTAAGGGTTCTGGAGTCGCTGTTCTCGGATGTGAGCTATTTCGCCGTCTCCTCCTACGGAAATAATTGCACGACCGCGGCGAGGCCGTTCTGGTGGATCGTCTCCAAAACTGACCCAGAGCTGGCCAGCGCTGTGCCAATTGAGATACATTGAAACTGGTCCAGGCACAGCCTTTGATTTCAATCCTTCTTTCGCAGAAGAGACGGCTCTTTCGGGCATCTAGACGAATTTTCCGTTGATTCGGCAAAAGGGTCATCCTGATTTCCCTAGATTTTTTGTGATTACAATCCATACGAAGGGTGCCAAATTTACATTTTGAAGGTGAAGAAAATAATCGTCGACCCCCGTAATGGCGGCAGACGATAAAATAGAAACGGGAGTCGATTGTCAAGAATCGAATGGTGTCAATAGTTCGGATTGGTGTTGCAGTTAACACCATCCTAATACTAATCCGGAACCACAGGCTTCGGGATACACTCACTCTCGACCGTGGAGGCCCATTTTCAGCATTGACAACAAGACACGCTCCGGAATCTCGTTACAGTGTTATCCAATTTCATTTCATAAGTGAGAGTTGGGATGTCAATAATCCATTGGAGTCCTTCATTTATCTATCTTGACCACGCAGATATGACAGGGTCAGGAGCACAGTAACGTACAAGGTTTCAAATGTCGCACGCTTCATACCTAAGTTTGTCAGTTAATATCTATACGCATATACATACGCGTGTATGCACACGAGCACGAACGCTAGCTTCCACTAATCGTTCGTATTTTTAGAGAGGGGCCCTTGGTTCTCACTTGCGGCATCGCGGTCAGTCGGGACCAGAAATCCCAGCCTCCGTATGCCGTTTAGTTATCCAGAAAGCGTCCGGAATGTAATCAAACCTGAATTTGTCACTTGTAATCGAGTAGAAGACTGGCGGTTAGTCCGCCAGTCGTTCTTTCACACCACCTATCGTACGGCTCCGTAATGGGCTATTCAAACACTTTATCTCTTCTCCCTTCGTTCGTCAACTAGGAGGTACATTCCCTGTTCCCTCAGCTAGACTTTGCTCATGACTATGTTCACTAAGCGGGACTATATGGCCTTTCATCAAGATGACATTTTGGCCATGTTCCAACATCAATGTATTCAATCGGTGGGCATGCTGTTCTCTAGATCCCTGAATTCGGTAGATACATGTCGCGCAGATTGCAAAATTTGGTGTACACCCTTTTCCATTGCTTAAACACATA
>CAZIJM010000161.1:0-2812 GCA_964539695.1 uncultured Methanomassiliicoccales archaeon
GTCGGGCTCATAACCCGGAGACCGGTCGTTCAAATCGACCCCTCGCTACCATCCCCTTTTTTTCGTGTGAATGATACTCTTTTCTATAAGTCCCCCTATCCCAGCACCATGGACATGCTCGAGATAGACGGCTCCCGCGGAGAGGGAGGAGGACAGATGGTCCGTACGACGGTGGCCATGTCCACCGTCACGGGCATACCGGTGCATCTCACGCGCATCAGGGAGAATAGACCCACTAACGGGCTCTCAAGGCAGCACGTGGCCGCTGTGAATGCGGTGGCGCGCATGACTGGTTCCGAAGTTGAGGGGTGCAAGATCGGCTCCGGGGACCTCTATTTCATGCCCGGAGACGAGCAGGTCTACAACATCGACGTCAACATTAGCTCTGCGGGAAGCATCAGTCTCGTACTACAAGCAATGCTGCTAGCGGCCCGCAACCACACTCAGAGGCTGACGGTGGACATCTGTGGCGGCACCAACGTTATGTGGGCTCCACCTATGGACTATTACCAGACGTTGTTGTTCCCGATAATGAACCGTATGAATATCAACGCCGACGTGAAGATTATTGACAGGGGCTTCTATCCCCAGGGCGGGGGTCGCGTCATCGCCACACTTGATCCCATAGGTTCGATCAAACCACTGAACCAGAATACCCTAGGCGACCTGGTTGCGGTTAAAGGCATATGCTTTTGCCAGCGCCTGTCGGACTGGGTCCCGCAGGAAATGATGAAGAGCTGCGCGGAGACAATAAAGCCCTACGCAGACGTAGAATTCGAGCTACAACGCACGGATGGCGGATCCCAAGGGGCCGGGCTGGTACTCGTCGCCGAGTACGAGAACGGGATGCTGGGGAGCAACGCCATGTCCTCGAGGGGACATCCGCCGGACAAATGCGGAAAAGACGCCGCCGTTGACCTCATCAGGGAGATGGAGAGTGGTTCCACTATGGATGTGCACACCGCAGACCAGCTTCTCCCATACATGGCCATGTCCGAGGACTGTAGCAGCTTCTCCGTATCCAGGATTAGCAAGCACCTGCTGAGCCAGATGGACACCTTAGAGTCTTTCCTGGATGTCAAATTCGGCGTCGAGAGGAGGGATGACGTCTATAGGTTCAGTGTTACCCCGGGGGTTAGGCAGTGAGGCCATTTGTCCATGTCAACTGCGCTATGTCCGCCGACGGGAAGATTGCCGGCTGTGACCGCACCCAAGTCACCATATCCTCGGACGAGGACAAGGCCAGAGCTAAGAACCTCCGCAGGAAGTACGACGCCATTCTAGTCGGCGTCGGGACAGTTATAGCCGATGACCCGCACCTTACGCTCAAGGACCTGGACTACGACACCAACTCCGTCCGCATAGTCCTGGACCCCCACGGCAGGACGCCCGACGACGCGCAGATCTTAGACGACAGGGCACCAACCGTGATGGTCACCTTGGAGGACTGCGACCGCGAGTGGGACTGCGAGGAGATCATCAGGAAGGGGAGGGACTCCATCGACCTCGAGACTGTGCTCGAGGAGCTAGCTGAGGATATCGACATCAAGAGCCTCCTGGTGGAGGGCGGCGGGCGCACGATCGCATCGTTCTTCAGGGCTGGGCTGGTGGACCGCTACACAGTCTTCGTCGGTGGTCTCGTCATCGGTGGGTTGGATGCCCCCACGCCGTGCGACAGCGACGGCTGGGTTGTTCCAGATGGGGTGAAGCTAAAGCTGATCAGCGCGGAGACCCTCGGAAATGGGGCGCTCCTGACATTCGAAGCGATCCGTCGAGTCAGAATTGGCTGTTTACCACGGACTCGAAGACGAAACGGAAGCAGTTAAAGTTCGAACCTAAAACCTCGTTGGAAATCATCTCGTAGGTCTTCCTCGTGGTGTCCTCAAGGATCTTGGAAAAGAACTCAGACACGTAGTATCTTAATGACTTGGTCAAGTCCTCGATGAATAGGACGTCGTTCTTGATAATTATCATCAGGGGCTTGAATGAGAATACACTGGTCTCGCCAAACCCTATTTTCTTGTAATAGTTGCAGGTATTTGATACAGTATCTTAATCATGCCCTGGAAAGCAGTCCGCCCGAGCCATAGCGTATATGGACCTCAGTATCGAAGATATGGGCCTAATGGAGAGTTCAATCGCATTGAATCCGAGGAACAGAACTTAGTTAGTATGTCGCACGTCTTTATGCGGTCGTTCACGATGTTTGTCAGCAAGTTGAGGACCACGATCATGGCCACGTTGGACAGCAGATTGGAATGTGCCAGCATGACAGAGACCAGCGTGTATACCTTTCTGCGCAAGTCGTCAGGGTCATCATGCGCGGCGATGAGGTCCTTTGTCACCATTTTATCGAGATGCACGGATAGGGTGGACTGGGCTTTCTCGGTGATCTTTGAGAAATTGATCAGGGACAGGTTTTTATTGACGAGCTCATGAAGTGTCCTGTATTTGAATCGTTAGAAACCTGCACGAGTCCGTTCTTAGTGTAATAACCTCAAAATTAGTAAGAAGGCTATTATTCAATGAAATCACTGAAACACTGTTGTATAATTCGCCGACACGATTTAGTCCATTCGATCCATTGAATGATGATTTTATGAATTAATTATTTCAAACCATTATTTCATAAAAGTATATATTATTTTATATAAAATTTTCGATAAATGAAAATATTAGTGTAATCATACTAGGTATAGTATACATTAGTTACCATGGCGTGAGTCGACGTTAGAAAACACTCTGTTTTGTTTGCACAGAACGGGATAGTCACCCTTATAGGATATCAGTAGGAGAACGGGTATACGTATCG
>CAZIJM010000162.1:0-2788 GCA_964539695.1 uncultured Methanomassiliicoccales archaeon
CGATACGTATACCCGTTCTCCTACTGATATCCTATAAGGGTGACTATCCCGTTCTATTCGTACAGAATGGGGCGTTTTTTAACTTCAACCCGCACCATAGCAACTGGTGTGAATTACACCTGATGTGATTAGACTAATATTTATATTTATAGAAAATTTTATATAAAATATAATATACATATATACTTTTTTATGAAATAGTGATTTGAATAATTAATTCATAAAATCATCATTCAACGAATTTAGTGAACTGAATTGTGGTGGCAAATTATGCAACAGTATTTATAAGAGTCCTACATCCAGCTCATCGTCAAACGGAGGAACACCATTTTTTAAATGGGGATATGGCAGTAGCCCCCAGGGTTCCTATCCAGGTACCTCTAGTGGTACTCCCCCGTTGGTGACCAAAACGTTAGCAGGCCGGCCTCAGTGTGGAGCTCGGAGTACTTTTTTTTGACTTCTGCTCCATGAACTTTATAACCTATTCCTCGTCCCTGAGATCGGACCAGTACACGCCAGTCTGGTATTGGATGTCGACATCGTTCTCCTGCCTGCGCTTCTAGGTTAGGTTGATCAGGAAAAAGAACACCGTCAGGACAGTATCCAGGTTGATGACCGATGAATTGTAATCAACACAGACAGCCTCCCTGTACCCAAATCTGTTGGAACATACGAGCATGTAGTCCTGGATGTAGTGGGAGTCGCCGTTGGCGTAGCCACATTTGGTGCGGAGAGATCTTGAAATGACTTTTCTAGTCCTAAAAGCAGCCTCCCGTGAACTAGATCGTCTAGATCGACTGATCAGCTTCCCTGTCCATTCCCTCTCAGCGGCGTTGATGTCATCGTCTGTGGTGTAGACTATCATGCACACGAGGGTGATGTCACTCTTGAGCTTGAGGAGGAGTATGCTGAACAGGTCTACAATTATGTCCATTATGTGCTGTAGCTGTTGGGACTGTCGAGCCCGGAGCCCGTGAAGTAGTTCAGGGCGTCCTCGTACGTCGTGTCGGCGTTCAGGATCGGGTCAATCACGAGCTTGGCAAGAATGAACTCCTCCTTAGTCAGAACCTCGTCGGCGGCGATGAGCAGAAGATGAAGTCGCAGTATATGACTACACTGTCTAGACGTTGACTATGATCTCCGAGAGGGTATCCAGGATGTGCGTCCTGTCGGCGATGATCTCGCTCTACATGTCAGGGTCCATCCTCTCCAGGACCTCGCAGAGGGTGTTGAAGCTGCTCATGCCCGACCCATGAGGTGATAATGTATTAAACACAGGCAAATGATTTCTCGGAGGCTTCGAAAGTCACCGCCTGCGGGGTTTTCCGCAGGACAGTTTGCCCTCGGGACACGCCCCCCTAGTGCAGGGTGGTCCCGCGTTCTTGAATATCGCCGGGGACTGCTCCAGGCATATCTCTAGCATTCTGTCTGCCAGCTCCCTAATCTCCCACTGGGCCCTGTTGCAGCACCTGAGCGAGAAAAAGTGCAGGAGCTCGCGAGCGTTCATAGTGATAGTGATGTTGGTGGTGCACCCGTTAGGTAAGAGGTAGCGGGCGTCCTCTGCAGGGATCTCCATGGCCTCCAGCCTGGAGTAGGCGTCCCAGATGGTGGACATCGCCTCGTCGAACATCCTCTTGGCCTTTTCATTCCCCTCGACGGTATGTGGGGTGACGTAGCTGGGCTCTGTCAGCGACACGTACCTCTGGCTTTGCTGTGAGAACGATGCCACCCTGTGCCTCACAAGCTGATGGGTAAGGGTCCTGGACACCCCCTTCACCGAGAACGTGAACACCGCGTGCTCTATGACCGAGTGGTGCCCCATCCTGACAATGCGGGACATCACTCTCTCTGCGTCGATATCCTCTACGATTTGATACGATGGGCGTTCTGAGTAGCAGGAGTTCCCTGCGGCCGCGCATATGGCGTCCGCGTTTTGTGTGCATGCGAGCAATCTCACGATCATTGTTCCCTCTCCCCCTTCCAGATCATGGACCTCACCTTGTCCATGCGCTCGCGGTTCATGAGGTCCGCAAGCCTTATTTTCCTCACTTCTGGGTCCTTCAGCAGCTTCGATATCCCCTCAACGTGGGCATCGCCGACCACTACGACCATGTTGGAGTAGGTCTCGGAGGCCCGGTTAATCTGATCAGTCATATGCTGATTCCTCTCGTCGATCAACTTCCTGACCAGCGTAGGATACTTTCTGCGCATACCCTCGATGTAGCTCTCCTCGTCCCGTGCGAAGCTCGCCTGGACCCTGTCAATTTTTTTCTTGCCCCCTATAAAGTCTGATATCCCAGATAACCTGTAGCGGAGTTTCTCCATTATGGACATTTCGTCCCACATCTCGTTCATGATCATCATGGTGTTCATGTCGATTGGGATTATCGCTGCGCCGGCGAGTTTTCCGATGTTTATAGCCGCCAGGAACTCCCCTCCGACTTGCGCACCGTACTCCATGGACATCTTTTGCTGGTACCTTGCTGTCTGACGATAGATCGCGGACATTTCCTGGTCACCTTCGCTGTCTGAGGGATCCTCCTGAGCCCTAGTGAGCAAGTTCATCCTGTCTACGTCTAACTCCACTAGCACGGCGTCGGGCCAGGTGTTCTTTACGATGAACGACACGGGTTCAGCCAAGTTGAAGACGTGCCCCGTACCGATGATCGTGATCATAATCGACCCTAATGCAATGGTGCTTTAGAATTATTGCGCCGGGATAGCTGGACGTGGTGGAGATTGAACAAATTTAAGGTTCTGTTAAGAAATAATTTTACGTTTTCTCTCT
>CAZIJM010000163.1:0-2753 GCA_964539695.1 uncultured Methanomassiliicoccales archaeon
TCCATAACGGGGGTACGTTTTACCGCACGGGCCGACATCCACCAAAAGATGATCAAGGCTCAGCGACTTGCGCCGTATGTACATGTTACTTAATACAAGTAACAAACTCGGACTCTACCTGTCCGCAATCCGGGTGTCATCCGGGGAGGACCACGGATACAATGAGACCAAGGTCTCCAACACCGTCCACGGGACAGGAACATCTTAGAATTCAAGGATATCTATAGGCTCATCAAGGTGATTAGGCCCGGCAAGATGAGGATCTTCCTGGAAACCACCAGGATATTCCCGGACAGGCTCGACGACCTCGTCGGAGCCGGGTATGCGGACGGGGTCTTCCTGATTCTGGACGTCTTTCTTACGGCGCCCCATCGCAGATCGCTAGCACTAGCCATGGACGAAAACTACATTTTCACAGTGAGATTCGTTCTGGACACAGAGGGCCTTACCATGTAGGAGGCCCCGGACCTCATGTCCGAAATCACCGGTGCACTCCTGATGCTCGCCCGCAAAGAGGTGAAGGCCGGGGACAAAAAGTACGCGAAGAATGACCTGGCCTCCCTGGTCAAGGCCCTGAGGGGGGTGGGCATGAAGGTCCTGGTCGTCTAAATAGTTTCTCAGCGGCAGAATGACGCCAGGATGGCGCCACTGGCCGCGGGGAGAGAACGACTACTCTCGTTGACGTACCTGAGCGGCACGTCCACCTCCTCCTTGAAGCGGGCGATGACCTTTGGATCCTTGGTGAAAATCCCGGCGGACAGCCCGCACTCCGTGTCCTGGATTTCCTCGAACGCACGATCCAGGTTCTCCACTACCTTGACGTTGAGCACCGGGAGCCCGGAGTCCATGTAGTTTAACTCGCAGTCGTCGTTCAGGCCGGACACAACTATGGGGGACACGTATAAATCCGAGATGGAGTCCTTGGCTGCAGGAACCTTGGATATAGTGTATGGCATATTCTCCATGCTGAGCTCGCTGAAACGTTTGGCAGCATCCCTGTTGATGACGGGGCCTGTGAAGGTAATGTCGTTCACGGGGTCGCCCACTACCAGATTCTTCATCAGCTCAGAGATCGCCTCCATGAAGCGCTTTTGGTCCTCCACCGTGACGATAACTTTGGAACAGGAGTACAGGCGCTGTCCGCTGAACGCGAAGGCAGACTCAATGACGGCCCTCGCGGCGGCCTTCGTGTCCGCAGGCCTGTAAACGATCGCGGGGTTCATACCCTTGATATCGTTGATGAACCTCAGTTCGTTGTCAATCTGCAGGAACATCAGATTCTCTAGCCGCTCGCCAGAACCACTTGCCACTATCCCGACAACGCGCATGTCATTGGCCAACAACTCAGTGGACTCGTCCTTCTTGTCCACCACCAGGTTTAGCACCCCCGCAGGGAGGCCGTACCTCTCCATGACCTCGTAGAACGAGTACACGGGCAGGGGACAATGCTTGGACGGGTTCATGACGACAGTGTTTCCGGTGACTATGGCCGCCACCGCATACCCAACGGGGGATGCGAACGGAGAATTGTGGGTGGAAATCACGGCCCAGACCCCCAGGGGCGCTCCCTTGAACGAGGCAGCTTCGTCCAATATAGATCTTATAACGGAGATCAAAGCGCCGACCTCGCCGAGGGCGTCTTGACGGACCATCCCTGAGCTGACGGTGACCATGGCGGCATAGTACATCTTCCTGGCTTCGAGATAGGTGAGGAATCTCTCGAAGTACGCCGCACGCTTGGCGATGGGGACGGCCGACCACTCGGCGAAGGCATTCTTGGCCGCGGCGACGGCCTCAGCCATGATGCCCTCCTCGGGCTCCTGGAACCTCCCGTAATTGATCGACTCATCGATGGGACTGGTCACTACGAAGTCAGTGCCGGAGGCGACCTTTATGCCCCCGCAATAGCTGGGATAGTCCCTCTTCTCACCGGTAAGGACCTGGTTGATAAACTTTTCAAACTCCCTACCCTCGTCCGTGGTCTGTAAATCTAGATAATCTGCCATAATGCCGGAAGTATAGAGGGCCCCCATTATGAATCCGACGCCCCTTGTTCTAACCGCACAAATTATGAACAGCGACAATACTGAGTTCACGTACGAATTCAGTATTGTATGCGTTCATGAACTGTACGATTAGGAACAGAAGGGGGAGGCGGCCTCTCGACCAGATGGTGAGGAGAGAGAAAGTGGCTGACAGCGTGTCTGAGTTCCCGTACACTTGCGCAATACAGTACAGACAGATACGCGGGCGGACTTTACTGCCGGGTTCGGAATGGGACCGGGTGTGACCCCGCCGCTATGGCCGTCATACCAAAATAGAAAACATCTATCGAGTATATAATAGTTTCTATACATGTTCTAACCATGAACTTTATGAATATAACAGAAATAGAAAATCGATAGTGTAAATAGACGACTATTCAAGACAGAGAATAGTCATCGACAGTAACTGTGAGCGATGATACCACGAAACTGTCACTGTTGGTGACGGCCGCACACGGCCGTCTCAGACACGGCTCATACTGACGAATGACGAAAGCGGTGAGCCGTGCCTATTATCAGATACTTTTTGATGTCGATTAAACCAGCTAAGAACCTATGGATCGGATACTCCATGCTGATCACCTGATGAGGATGATCCGTGTTGTAGAACTCCATCCATTTGGCCACAGTCTCCCTCACTCCTCGATGGTATTCATGGGACCAAAGTTCCTCAGCTCCTTGATAATGGTCCCATGAGACATCTTTATT
>CAZIJM010000164.1:0-2735 GCA_964539695.1 uncultured Methanomassiliicoccales archaeon
AAAACGGTCAAATCGGTCGGAATCCATTCAAAAGAAACGTTTGCCACACCTATTTGCTCGGTGTCTTAGTACATCATCATGAGAAACTTCTGATGTGTAGCACACGTACATACCAGTGTGCTCCAGAAAAGTTGGGTCCTTCTGTACTTCTCCGGTAGCGAGTTCATAATGATGATAGCCTTTTCGTTCCATATTAGGACCCTCAAGGAGCCCCGTCTGACATGAGCGTGGCAGCCCTCTTGGCCCCGGGGTAGGACGCCATGTCCAAGTTCACCATGGCCAGCAACGTTGTAACTCCCTCGTGGTCCAGCGCCATCATCCTTTCCTTAAAGTAGTCCGCTATCCACCTGAACAATTCGGCCTCCCTGGCCAGCTGCTGAATGCCACACCCCCTCTGGGGGTTGGAGCAGAGGCGCTCAGATTGTCCCTGTCCTCTCATCCATCGATGAATGCCATCTTAGCTGCCCCGGAGGATGCGGAGCCCTGGGCAAACCGTCATCCTCATCCATAGGCTCGAAGCCTCCTTCCTTTCGTCGCAGACTGGGTATACTCAGTCATCCAAGAAATCAAAGAACTTGACACCCTCCCTTTCCTCGTTGTAGATGATCCGCATGTACTGTATCTGTACCTCATGCATGAAAGACGGCCGTTTCCCATGATAAAGGGATGCATCCGGTGAGACCGAAGTAAATGAGGGTCAGTCCTCCTCGATGGCGATACTCTTGCCGGGGTTCGTGCCGTGTCTCCTGCCGTGGATCGACCAGTACATGACAAGACTGATCAGGCTAACGAAGGCGCAGATGAGGTACATCTCCCTGTATCCGACGAAGGAGAGCACTAAACCGAGGATGGATGGTCCTAGGCCACTCCCCAAATCCACTATCGCCGCGAAGGTGGACGTCGTCACACCATACCTGTAGGCGGGGCTCTTGGAGACTACGATAGACTGGTCGATACTGTACACGGTGGAGACCCCATATCCTATGACGAACCCGGCTGCCAGCAGCAGCCATGCGGAGGATGCTTGGGAGAACGCGATCATCCCGACGAAGAACGTCGCGTAAGCAGGGTACATGACCACGTTGGGGCCCCTAACGTCGTAGATCTTCCCGGTAGTGAGTCTAGACAGAAGCGTCCCCACCGCCACAGCCAGGTAGAAGTACGTAGCCGCCTCCACCATGTCGATCTTTATCGCATAAGATGAGATGAAGCTGAGCACGCCGGAGTAGGCAAAGTAGAACACCATACATGTGAGCGCCAGGGGCACCGCGGAGAACTGAAACAGCTGCCTCAGATCGAAACTACGAGCCTGAGCTCTCTGCTCCTCGGTGAGGGTCTCTTTCGGGACCATTAGGAACAGGGCTAGGACTAGTGCCACTGAGTACATTACGAGGCCGACGGTGAACACGGCGCCATAGTCCCCGTTCTGGCCAAAACTCATGCCCAGGAACGGCCCTATCGCGGTAGCAATGGTGATGCTCAGGAAGAAATATCCCAGTCCCTCGCCCCTCCTCTCACGGGGAACGAGCTTGGCGATGATGTCCAAGGTGCAGGTGCTGCTGAGCCCGTAGGCGGTCCCGTGGAGAAACCTTATCACATACAGCATGGTCATGGATGAGACGAAAAAGTAGGTCGCGGACATCACCAGCGCGATGACCAAGCCGAAGATCAGCATCCGCTTCCTGCCGACCATCTCCACGTACTTGCCAAGGCAGACCCTGGAGATCAGTCCGCCGATAACATAAAGCCCGACGGCCAGTCCCCCCTCAGTGGACGAGGCCCCGAAAGTCACTGTGGCGAAACTAGTAATGTTAATCAGGAGCGTGAAGTAGTTGAGCGAGCAGCAGAGCGAGATGGCCGTGTCCAACAAGAAGTCCTTGGTGAACAGCCGTTCCATCTGCATACTCGGTGACTCGTGTTCCCAGTATTTATCGGGTCACATCGGTCTGATTACAAAGAGGATAACAGTAGTTGGAGGGTATGTACCTCAGGATACCTGCGGCCCCCGGAGAGCCAAATGTTAGATGTCCGCTCGTCATAGGCGCAAGTATGAAAGCCACGTTCCGAGGGCTCAAACCATATGAAGATCCGTGGCGCGAAGATTCACAACCTGAGAGGGATTAACATCGACGTCTCCCTCTAGAGCATAGTCGCCATTGCTGGCGTTTTCAGCTCTGGGAAGTTCTCCCTGGCACTGGAGGTGCTCTACGCCGAGAGCTCCGGGAAATACCTAAAAGTACTGTCCACGTACACCAGGAGGAGGATGACCACAGCTGCCGAGACCAGGATCGATTCCATCGACTACGTCCCAGCAGCTCTGGCCTTGTTAAAAGTCAGCTGTGTCAAAACTCCGCAACACTTTCGACACGAAGTCAAAGCGCTAAGAATCTGTTAAAAAATAATTTTACATTTTCTCCTTTAAAGAAATAATGTAGTTTCATTCCTTTTGCTACCTGTCTGCTTTGATATTCAAAGTGTCCATCTCTTCATCCAAGATCTTGATTCTTTTGACGTACTCTCTCGGATCGAGTTCGCATTTAACCTTCAGTTTGGAAGAGTTCATGGTGTTTCCAATGAGGTTGACGATTATCTTATACGATGTCAGAGGTTTACAGCACCAGTTCATACTGATGAACAAAAACAACCTGTGCTCGATCTTGTTCCATTTGGACATTCTTGACGGGAAGTGCCTGACCGCCACGGTCAGGCACATCTTATTCGCGAACCTCTGGAGT
>CAZIJM010000165.1:0-2547 GCA_964539695.1 uncultured Methanomassiliicoccales archaeon
AAATTAGCATTCGTGCTCGTGCGCATGAGAACGTATGTGTATATGCATGGCATCGACTGACAAACTTAGGTTAGAATAGAAGATGCCTGAATCGTAGGGCGGAAAAGGTGAACAGATGAAAGGAGAATACAGGAAAGGAATACCTAGGGCGGCTCTAAGGACCTAAACCTGGAGGAGTGATGACAAATTCAGTGACAACTACACCGCAAAGGATCTCCGCTGGGTGTACGAAGCAACCATGGCGAAGGGACTGAACCTCTAAGACGCCGCCACAGTGTACAGCATGGGCAGGTCAGAAAACATCCTCGGCAAGCTCACCAGAAACACCTCCTGCGACGATCTTATCTTGTCGATCAAGTTCACGCCCCGATCGAAGACGGGACCCCAGGCCATGGAGCACATAATCGACATCTACTGGATCTACAACCCCATAGACGTCGAGAGGTACACACCCATGTTTATCCTCCTGGCGAAGAACTGGAAAATCTCGGCATCGGAGTGTTCAACCACAACCTGGCAGAAATTATGAGGACCCAAGAGATCCTCGTCCCCATCGAACTCAAGATATCCGCTGTTCAGAACTATTACAGTCTGGCTGAACCACTCCTCTAAGATCAGCGGGATCCTCGGGTACTGTAGGAACGATAGGATCAACTTCTACGCCTACATCGTTCTGGAGAAGGGTGCACTGACTAGGAGGTTCATCTTCACTTACCCGTTCTCTGAGGAGAATGCCAGGGCAAAGGACTACAATCCGATCTTGCCCTAAATGGACGTGCTAATTGGGAGGTTCAGGGAGTTGGAAGATAAGTACGAAATCGGTCCCGCATAGGTCAACACCGCATGGGCAATGTCCAAGAGAACCGTTCCCATTATCGAGGTCACCAAAGTCAGGTAGGTCGAGGAGGCCATCGCCGCTGCTGAGATAGTCCTTCCAGACGACGAAGTTGCGGAGTTGAAGCAGTTGGCGTCCACTGTGAACGTATAGGTCATCCGCGCCTGGGAGGAAAAGATGATGTAAGCCTCTACGGGGAGTACAGACCAAATAGATATAGCAATGCCGTCAATCACAATGAAGATGGGCAGGCTCACAAGATCAGAAACAGTCCCTCGTCAGGAAGATCACGGAGGTCATCTTGAGGGTCCTCGGACTACCCACCTCAGGGATTTGCATATTAATCAAGGAGAATGATCAGGACATCATCGGGGTCGGCGGGGCCTTGCTCAGAACAGACAGGAACGGACGGTCCCGTCCCTTCTGTTCTCCCGGCCGAAGGTAGGACATCGTTTTATCTAAACAAGCAATTTCACAGTTCAGAGGACTAAGAACGTGCCGAAAGGTTCCCCGAAGTTTACCATGAGAAGAGGGGAAGATAGTTAACGTCTGCTCCGAGCTCTACGAGATGATGAACTTCAAAAATGTGACATTGAAAGATATCGCTGACCGTTCTTCGCACGCACGCTCTTATTATTTTCAAACCAAGAAGGGATCCTCCTCGCCCTCATACAGAGGGAGTACGAGCTATGGGTTGGGGGTCTTGAGTGCATACATGATTCAGTGAATGCAGTAACGACGGAAGAGTTCATTGACAGGATTTCCAAGTCCTCAGTGGTCCACAGTCATCTACTGAAACTGATGTTGATGAACCATTATGACATGAAATCCAACTACAGGATGGAACGCCTCTTGAAGTTCAAATTTGTCTACTGGATGTTCTACAAATGGTGTGATCTTGTTTGGAGAAGTTTTTTCCTTGGATGATCGGGGCTGACAGGCAGCCTTTATCTACGCGTTCTTCTCGTTCATGTTCGGAATGCATCCGTACACCGTCGTGATCGAGAAGCAGCGCGAGGCGATGAAGAGGGTTCATACGGCGACGTCTACCCCATAGATAAACTGGTCAGGCCGATGGTGAGCTGCTGTTCAGTTGTGGCAGGGATTTTACCCGTAGAATAGGAAGGTGTCCCACCAATACGGCGCCTCCTTATATCGCGCCCCATTCACTGGTAGCTGTCGAAGGTGGTTTGGTCCATTGATGGGCTCACCCTCTCCGGCACACACGAAGTTCTCCCTTTACACACTTCGCATCTCGTCCTTCTTGGAGCATATAGCACCACCTCCCTACAGAGGGCGGCCAGGTTTGTCTCGACGTAGCCGTCGATGACTGAGGCCACCCTGCCCAAGTCCGTATTCCTCGAGGGCATGCTCCTGATATAGACCTTCAATATGTTCAGACTGTTGGCCGCCGCCATCTTCCTGATCTGAACCTACTTCGAGTGCAGAGAGTACGTCATACGCTAAAATAATGACACCCGGATCTGAAAGACTGACTCCCGCAGGAGGCCCGACGGTGTCGAGTTTATCATGATCTCCGATGAGCTTGTCAAGGACGGATACGAGTTCGATGAATAGAATGATATGGCCAACGGCTCTGGTAGGTTTTACGTCGAAGGCCAAACTATAACGCTCTACAGAAATTCCTGGAACTCACCCTCTACGCCGTGTTAGGATCCAGAACTTAAAGTAAACGCTTTCATGGTCTGCAC
>CAZIJM010000166.1:0-2468 GCA_964539695.1 uncultured Methanomassiliicoccales archaeon
TAATCATGGTTTCGTCCAGCTGACAATACCGAGTTCGCGCACAAACTCGGTATTGCATATGTTAATAAATTATACAATTAGAACAGAGTACAATAGTTTAAATTACCCCGATGATTTCACGGCGTTATAGGTGAAGAAATGACAGAAATGCTTAAAGTGGTCGACCTGCACGCCTGTGCTGGCGAGAAGGAGATCCTGAAAGGCGTCAACCTCACCGTCAACGAGGGGGAGACCTGCGTGCTCTTCGGCCCCAACGGGTCTGGGAAGTCCACGCTTATGTCTACAATCATGGGATACAGTTCAATCCAGGTAACGCAAGGTGAAATATTATTCAAAAGTCGGGACATCACTGAGATGACCGTAAACCAACGCGCCGCGTTAGGTATCGGGATGATGATGCAACGCCCCCCGAACATATTCGGAGTCAAGCTGGGAGACCTCATCAGAATGTCCTCCGTCAACGGCGAGGAAGTCCTCAGGGAGGCACCCATCTTCAAGATGGAGAATTTCCTCGACAGGGAGGTCAATGTCGGCTTCTCTGGAGGGGAGATCAAAAGGTCCGAGTTGCTTCAGCTCACAGCCCAGAGGCCTGAGTTCATCCTCCTGGACGAGCCCGAGTCCGGCGTAGACCTGGAGAACATCGACCTCATCGGCAGGAAAGTCCACGACCTTCTTTACGACGGCAACTGTCCCGGGAGGCAGAGGCACGTCTCGTCCCTAGTCATTACCCACACCGGGCAGATCATGGACTATATAGGTGCCGACAAGGGATACGTCATGAAGGATGGCAAGATCCACTGCTCCGGGAGACCGGGAGACCTGCTTAAGGAGATTAAGGAAAACGGATACGGGGAGTGCGACATATGTCAGCCGATAATCAATTTGTAAAGGACGCGCTGTCCAAAAAGAGCGTCTACGGCGTAGACATCGATCTCGAGCGGTACGAGGAGGGTTCCAGGACTCCTGAGCAAATTGACGATCTGCAAAACTCCGAGTACAGTGACTACATGGCCAAGGTCGGCGTTGTCGCGGACGAGATAAACCGCTCTGGGACTCTGATGTTCATCGACAACGGGATGAGTCATTGCTCTTCTAGCATCCAGGAGGGCATGGAGATAATGTCCACCCAGGAGGCCCTTAAAAAATACAGCTGGATGAGGGACTATGTGTGGAAGGCCATGGACCCCGCCAAGGATAAGTACACCGCCAAGAGCTACCTAGAGGACGCCGACGGCTATTTCATCCACGTCAAGTCTGGCTACCACATCAGGGAGCCGGTGCAGACCTGCATGATGATCAACACGGACAAGACCATCCAGAACGTCCACAACATCATTATTGTGGAAGACAATGCCTCCTTGGAGATGATTACCGGATGCTCTACGTCCCCCCATGCCAACGACGCGCTGCACGTGGGGGTCTCGGAGATGTATATGGGGGAGAACAGCAACCTGATTTTTTCTATGATCCACAACTGGAACACAGAGACCGGCGTCCGCCCCAGGACCGCAACTATCGTTGGCAGGAACTCCAACTTCACCAATAACTACGTGATCCTGAATCCCGTTGGGAGCCTTCAGAGCTTTCCGTCCGCTACGCTGGCGGAAGGCGCCACGGCCATGTACAACACCATGTGTATTGCCCATGAAGGGTCCAACATCGACACCGGCAGCATGGTGTACCTGAACGGGACCGGAAGCAGCGCTCAAATTATGAGCAGGAGCATCTCCATAGGTGGGCACATGTGTGCCCGTGGAAGGCTCATCGGTAACGCGCCAGGGGTCAAAGCCCACCTGGAGTGCAGAAGCATCATCATGAAAGACGGAGGCTCTACCAACGCCGTTCCCGAGCTGGAGGCTCACGTGGCTAACGTCGAGATGACCCATGAGGCTGCCGTCGGAAAAATCGCCAGGGACCAGATTGAGTACATCATGTCCAGGGGTCTGGACGAGGATCAGGCTGTCAGTATGATCGTCAGGGGATTCCTTTCTGGGGGGATCACCGGCTTGCCGCCTGCACTACAGCAAGAGTTGGACTTGGCCATCAAGACGGCCAATCTGGGAGATTGAAAACCTTCAAGCGGAGTCCCGGCCCCCTCCGGTCCTGTCTACCGTTTTAAACCTATTTCGATAACAAAAGTATGGTCGTCCATTACTGGTCGTCATCGATGCGCTTTATATCATCTTCGTCATAATCGTGATTGAAGTGAAAACATTTGTGCTGCTCATAGGAATAGTCCAAACGCCTACGTGTAGATAGTCGTTGGCTTGAGGGGTGGAAGAATGGTGATTATTGAGATCATCCACTCGATATCTGAATTTGTCAATTGATAATGTCTATACGTACATACTCGTGTACATGAGTGCGAACACTAACTTCTGCTGATCGTTTGCGTCTTTTGAAAAGATACCTTGGTTTTCACTTGTGGCGTCGCGGTCGGCCGGGACCAAGGGTCCCGGCTTCTGTAC
>CAZIJM010000167.1:0-2350 GCA_964539695.1 uncultured Methanomassiliicoccales archaeon
TTAGCGAGAACTCTCTGGTCTCCCTCCCGTCACACATTTGCTCCAGATTTGCGAACGTTAGAGTCTATTAAGAAATAATTTTACATTTTTCCCTCGAAGCGATGACGTAGTTCTATTCTTCGTGCCACCTGTCTGCCTTGATATTTGGGGAATCCATCTCTTCATCTAAGATCTTGATTCCTTTGGCGTACTCTCTCGAATCGAGTTCGCATCTGACCTTCAGTCGGAAAAGTTTATGGTGTTCCCAATGAGGTTGACTATTATCCATACGATACAAGAAGTTTCCCGCACAAGTTTATGCTGATGAACGAGAACAGCCTATGTTCGATCTTGTTTCATTTGAACGTTCTTAGCGGGAAGTGCCTGACCGCCACGGTCAGGCTCATCTTGTCTGCGAACTTCTGGAGTTCACACTTCCACAGCCTACTGCAGTGACTATTGCTACCGCCGCAGTTCACCATTATCACGAGTATTCGCCTCCGGGTATATCTCACGTTCCATCGTTGCCCACCGAAGCGTATGCTGTTCACGACGAACTCCACAGTGTCTGAGCTTACTTAACGCTAACATAGCCCTTGTCACGGATGGTCCCATGGCATCTATCCTACATCAAGTATTTCTTCTGCGATTTTCTTGGTGTCAACCGGATTCTGATCCATTTTATCACCATACTGTGAATGGAGTCCGTTTATAATCACAATTTCATCCAGCCGACAATACTGTGTTCACGTACGAACTCAGTGTGTCGGTATTTACGAACCGTGCAATTAGAACATGGTGGCCGAAGACAATCATGAAATCGCTGAAATCGAGAGTTTTGGGAGGATATTCCGTGGACGAAAGAATGTCCGGAACAGAAAGTTGAAAAGGTGATAAAAAGGTTGAAAGAGGCCCGAAGGCCCTAAATGATTTGATCCTGAGCGCAATCACATCTGCATATCGGGAGCCCCCTGAGGAGGTGTTGGAGGGGCCCTGCGGGAGGCGATGACATCATCGATCCTGAGGATCATGTTGGCGACCTCCTCTGCGGAGTTGATGGCCTGCACCTTGACCTTGAGGGGCTCGACAACATTCTTAGCGAGCATGTCGACGGCCTCCCCGGTGTCCAGGTCAATTCCGTAGTACTTGGCCTTAATGGCCTTTTTTTCGTGGGTATTCTTCAACTTGATGATGCTGTCGATAGGGTCGATGCCGGCATTCTCAGAGAGAGTCCAGGGGATGATCTCCATGGCCTTGGCGAATTTCTCGATAGCCAGCTGCTCCCTTCCGCCGACAGACGAAGCGTAGTCCATGAGCCTGAGCTCCAGCTCGATCTCAGAGGCTCCAGCTCCGGCGACGACCTTACCGTCCTCCATGGCAACTCCGACCATGCGAATGGCGTCATTGAGGGCCCTCTCAACCTCTTCAAGGACGTGTTCAGTGCCCCCCCTGACGAAGATGGTGATCGCCTTGGGGTTCTTACATCCGGTGATAAAGGCCATGCCGTCTTCGCCGACCTGCTTCTCGTCGACCGCCCCGGCGGTTCCAAGGTCGAGCTTGGTGAGCTCCTGAACGTTGCCAACGATAGTAGCGCCGGTGGCCTTGGCGATGGCCTCGAGGTCAGACTGCTTGAGCCTCCTGTAGGCTAGGATGCCGTTCTTGGCGAGGTAGTGCTGGACCAACTCGTCGACTCCCTTCTGGCAGAAGACGACGTTGGCTCCAACGGACTTGATTTTCTCGACCATGCCCTTCAGCTCGTTTTCCTCCTCAGCGAGGAAAGAAGACATGGCGGTAGGGTCGGTAATCTGGATCTGGGCGTCGAACTCGGTTTTCTTGATCTCGAGGGCACAAGAAAACAGAGCGATCTTGGCCTTCTCCACATGGGTGGGCATCCTGCTGTGGACTTTCTCTTTGTCGATGATTATGCCCTGCACCAGGTAGGTGTCCCCGATAACGCCTCCGATTTTCTTTTGGATGCGAATATTCTTGGTGTTGATGTCGTCTCCGTCCTGGACGGACTTGCAAGCCTTGACTACGATGTCAGCTAAGGTAGCCTCCTCCTCTCCAACAGACTTGCCGGTGAGAGCAGTGACGGCGACCTGCTTCAGGATCTTATCATTTTTGGCGTCCACGGTAATGTCATCGAGGATCTCTACGGCCTTGACGGCGGCCATCTTGAATCCATTAGTGATGACAGTGGGATGGACGTTGGCATTGATGAGCTCCTCGGACTGCTTGAGCAGCTCCCCGGCGAGGACGACGCTGGTGGTGGTGCCGTCACCGCACTCAGTGTCCTGGGTCTTAGCCACCTCTACGACCATCTTGGCCGCGGGGTGCTGCACGTCGATCTCTTTCAGGATGGTCACGCCGT
>CAZIJM010000168.1:0-2327 GCA_964539695.1 uncultured Methanomassiliicoccales archaeon
TTGTTTACTCTCTTGCTAGTAACGGAATCCGCCACCAACGTGACTGTTTTATTCTGACATCCATTGTATGCATCCGTCGTTCTACCAATATCTTGTCGGAGTCACCGTCCCGTTCTGTTTGTACAGAACGGGACGTTTCCTGACTTCGGTCTGCGTCATGACAACTGGTAAGGACCACATCTAATATGATTCTATTAGTATTTGTATTTATTGAAAAATTTATATGATTAAAAAATAGTACTATATATTACTTTATGAAATAGTGATTTAAGACAATTAATTCATAAAATCATCGTTCAACGGATCGAGTGAACTAATTGTGCCGACAATTATGCAACAATATTTTAAGACCCTGTATCAGGCGTAGTAGTATTCGCCCCTAGACTTTTGCTCGCGGTCCAGCCTGGAATCTGACTTGTTGATCCTAGGCCTGTGAGTGTCGGCGTCTCTGCGGAAGGTAATGTCCACAGCTGAGAGGAACCTGTTCATCCCGTCCCTCATTTCGAACGGCCCGTCCCCGACACCATGGTGCCCCGGGTCCCCGCCGAACACCATCATGGAGTCGGAGACCATGTCCAGGAAGTATATGTCATGATCAACAATCATGCCACTGCGGCCGGTCTTTTCCATCATGCGCCTAATGGTCTTGGCGGCATTCATCCTTTGATTGGAATCCAGGTAAGCCGAGGGCTCATCGAACAGGTAGATGTCCGCCTCAGTGGCCATGCAAAGGGTGATGGCCACCCTTTGTAGCTCCCCTCCAGAAAGGTTGTTGACCTGCTTGTTCATCAGGTATCTGATTCCCAAAGGGTCAATGACTTCACCGATGAAGAACCCAGACGTGACTGTCTCATAGGCTTTCGCGTATAGCAGGTCCTGGACAGTGCCGTCGTAGTCACCGGAAATGTACTGGGGCTTGTAGGCAACCTTGACCTTATTGTCCATCTTCCCGGAGTCAGGTTCCACGATCCCGGTGAGCATCTTTACGAACGTGGTTTTCCCAGTAGCGTTAGGCCCAACGATTCCAACGGACTCTCCAATCCTTACGGCGCCCCCGGTGATCTCCAGTCTGAACTCCCTGAAATCCTTTTTTAGGGATTCAAAGGAAATAAGGCTGGCGGTATCCCACTCCCCCCTAGGGGGAGAGGCCTCAAACTCGATAGGCCTGTCCCTGAACCTGATGTTTTCCTCGGGGAGATAGCCGTCTAGATAGGCGTTTATGGCGGTCCTGACCTGCCTGGCCAGAGTGAACACCCCGTACGCCCCCTCGGATCCGTAGATGATATTCACATTGTCGGCCAAAAAATCCAGAATGGCCAAATCGTGTTCGATAACCATGACCTGTTTGTCGGCGCTGAGAGCCTTGATCAGGCGGGCCATCTTGACCCTCTGGTAGATGTCCAAGTAGGAAGTGGGCTCATCGAAGAAGTAGACGTCGGCGTCCCTCATCATGGTGGCCGCCATAGCGACCCTCTGCAGCTCCCCGCCGGAGAGCTTAGAGATATCCCTGTCGATGACCTCGGTGAGGTCGAAGATATCTGCGGCCTCCTCGATGGTCATACGCTCCTGAACGTTGGAAAGCAGGTTCCTGACTACGCCATTGGCGGCCAGGGGGATCTTGTCAACGTATTGCGGCTTTATTGCGATTTTGATCCTTCCCGCGTAGACCCTTTCTAAGTAATCGTGCAGCTCCGTGCCTGCAAAGTGCCGAAGGATCTCCTCCTTCGAAGGGGGGTTCTCGTAATTGCCTAAGTTGGGGACCTCGCTGCCGGACAGCATCCTGATTGCGGTAGTCTTCCCGATCCCGTTCGGTCCGAGGATTCCAGTAACCAAACCTTTCTTGGGGACCGGGAGTCTGTATAGCCTGAAGGCGTTCTCGCCGTACTGGTGGATCGTCTCCTCATTTAGCTCGTCTGCCAAACCGATGATCTTGACAGCCTCGAACTGACACTTGTTGACGCAGATGCCGCATCCCTGGCACAGAGCTTCAGAGATGATGGGTTTACCCCTCTCGCCGAACGTGACGCATTCCACGCCTGTCCTGTTCAACGGGCAAAACTTGGCGCACTCCTGGTTGCACTTCTTGTTTTGACATCTGTCAATCAACACTACCGCAATCCGCATGTGGAAGCCCAACCCATCCTTTCATTTATAGGTGCGCGTGGACGCAACACTGTTGCACAATTTGATAGACGTGACGGACTGAGCTAGTCATCGGACCGGCTCTTCCCTTCACCATCACTCTGTTGTCGGTCTCTTCGAGCACTTGGGTGCGAAGGTCCTTATAAAAGTTGATCGACATCGTATTAAGAAATATCTTAAGGGGG
>CAZIJM010000169.1:0-2283 GCA_964539695.1 uncultured Methanomassiliicoccales archaeon
ATCGTCCCCAAGGGCGGCGTCGGTGAGATCATGGGCGAGATCCTCGAGGTTGTTGGCTGATGTCCAGAGTCAAGGGCTTCCCCGAGCACAGTGAGCTTGTTGTTTGCACCGTGAAAAATGTCAAAAACTTTGGTGCCTTCGTCACACTTGACGAGTACGACGACAAAGAGGGGTTCGTCCACGTCAGGGATGTTGCCACTGGTTGGGTAAAATATATCAGGGACTACATCAGAGAAGGGCAGAAGATAGTTTGCAAGGTTCTGGGCGTAGACTCTTCAAAAGGTCACATCGATCTTTCACTGAAATCTGTAAACGAGCATCAGAAGAGAGAGAAGATCCAGCAGTGGAAGAATGAGAAGAAGGCCGAGAAACTTGTGGAGATCGTCGCCGAGAGAATGGGGATTTCCATTGACAATGCCTATGACCTCTTCGGCAACAATTTGCTAGAGACTTACGAGACGCTTTACGGTGCTTTCGAAGCTGTCGTCGCTGACTCCGAGGACTTCCTTGAGGACTTTTTCGGTGACTGGACAAACACGTTCATTGAAGTCGCGAAGGAGAACGTCGTTCCACCCTCCGTCCAGATCGACGGGATCCTGGAGATGACGTCCTCGGCCCCTAATGGCATGGAACTCGTTAAGCACGCCCTCGTGGCGGCGATCAAGGCCACCGGTGACGATTATGTGGAAATCACATGCGTCGGATGTCCCAAGTACAGGGTCGTTGTAAACGCCTCCGAGTACAAGGAGGCTGAGGAGATCATGAGGGCCGTTTCCGCAACGGCCATCAATGACTTAACCTCCAACGGCGGCACTGCCTCGCTGAAGCGCGAGAACAAGTGACATGAGATCGCACTTCAGGAAATGCCCTTCCTGCGGGAGGTACACGCTTTTGCCAAAATGTACCACGTGCGGTGAGGCTACCTTCTGTCCCGTGCCCCCTAGATACTCTCCTGTAGACCGCATGGGTGAGTACAGAAGAAGGACGATTATCGAGAGGTATGGTGAGAATGGTAAACTTGGTAAGCTATGATTGCAGACCGCAGCTGAGGTGCCCCGTGTTCATCGAGGGGCTCCCCGGCGTCGGAAACGTAGGGAAACTGGCTGCAGACCTTGTCGCGAAACAGACCGGTGCCAAGCGCATGGCCCGCATCTACTCCAACGATCTGCCGCCCCAGGTGGTCCTAGACGGGGAGTCCGTGGCGGAAACGGCATGCAACGAACTGTGGTACTCTGACCTCGGGGACAGAGACGCGGTCTTCCTGTTGGGGGACTTCCAAGGCACTACACCCGCTGGTCAGTACAACCTCTCAGAGACAGTCTTCGGGATGATCCTCCCTCACGACCCGTCGCTCATCGTTACACTCGGCGGGTATGGTACTGGGCAATTCGCCAGAGCCCCCCGCGTCCTCGGAGTTGTGTCCGAAACGCACCTCAAGCCCAAGATGGAGGCCGCCGGCGTGGGGTTCTATCCGGGAGAGCCCAAGGACGGTATTATTGGCGCCGCTGCCATGATCCTTGGCTTCGGCAAGATATACGGCATCGACTCAGTCTGTATTATGGGTGAGACCTCCGGGTACATTATTGATTACAAGAGCGCCAGGAACGTCGTTCACGCCCTCGCGGCCCTGCTGGGGATAGATGTAGACACATCCTCCTTCCAAACCTAGGTCGATGCCATTGAGGCCGCCAGTGAGACAGCTGGACAGGAGAGTCAGAGTCGCCGGGAAGAGGACGACCTCGTGTACATCCGTTGAAGTTGGCTCGAAATAATATAATCGACACATCTATACTCCTTTTAAGGATGGATACACCTTGAAGGTTCTGAACGGCAAGAGGATCAAGGACTACGTAAGTAAGCGCGAGATTTTTCTCTTCATCGGCGCTTTCCTCATGACTGGCGTCGTCACACTCATGAGTCTATTAAAAAAGTAATTTTGCGTTTCCTCCCTCGGAGAGATGATGTAGTTTCATTTTATATATTACTCGTCTGCATTGATACTCAGAGAGTTCATCTCTTCGTCTAAGATTTTGATTCCTTTGACGTACTTTTTCGGATTGAGTCTGCATCTGATCTTCAGTTCGGAAGAGTTCATGGTGTTCTCAATGAGGTTCGATTATCTCGTACGATGCAAGAGGCTTCCCACGCCATTTCATGCTGATGAATGAAAACAGCCTGTGTTTGATCTTATTCCATTTGGACATTCTTGGCGGGAAGTGCCTGACCGCCACGGTCAGGCCCGTCTCATCTGCAAACCTCTGGAGCTCACATTTCCATAACCTA
>CAZIJM010000170.1:0-2245 GCA_964539695.1 uncultured Methanomassiliicoccales archaeon
TGAACAGTCGTCTATTTGTACTGTCTACTTCCTCTCGCTGTTACTGTTCACGAAGTCCGTGGTTAGAACAGCCCAATCCGGAGGAAGCCGTCTCTCTATATGATCCAGAGTTGAAATGCGAATGACCAGAAATCGAGTCAGATTAGTAATTAGAAAGCAAATTTGGCAACCCACACGACATTCGTCTAACAGGCGCTAGCCAGAGAATGCTCAGCGTCTCAAAATTTAGTGTTGCATTCCTACAACAATTCTGGCTCGCTTTGCTCGATCTCAGCATCTGCACCCCACCTTTTCATCCCTCAATCATATAGAACAGAAGCCGCCAGGGGCCTGCTAGGACGATTTCCGGACAGGCCTGAGCAAGGATCACTGGAGGTAAACAACGTTCGAGCAGACCAGGCGGAGGTGCTGGACCACGAGTTCCAGCTTTCCGTTCTTGAAGTACGGCACAGTGGAGTAGTCGCACTTGACTCCGGTGCCCGGAATGATTCTACGTTTGATGTTGTTGGTGGGGTTCCCGATGTTAATGAGATTCGCCACACAGTTTGAGTACGAGATTGTGTTGTTGAAGAGCTTATAGCACTTCATGTTGTGACCTTATCAACGGACTTCTCGAAAGCCTTCTCCCCAGCTCTGTTCATCCAGATAATGGTATGTACAGAGTCATGAATTATGATGATGTGGTCTATCACATTTATGATCATGTTTATGATCTTCTCCGTGTAGATCTCCGACTGTTCCATTTTTCATCTCTTTTTGAGAATCTGATTTCAAGCGTATAAAGCAAAGCCGAAGATCATCGCCGGATGTCGGCCGTTAGACTCGTGCCTCGAGGGGAAGAATTCAGATTGCATCGTTCTTTCTACGAATTCCGTATAAAAACAAATGAAATTCTGAAGAAATTGAAGGAAAAGAACCAGCAATCGGATTAAGGACCTCCAATATTTTTATATCGCAACATAATTCCGTAATTTTAATGTGCTATGACGTGGTAATTGTAGGAGCTGGCTGTGCTGGCCTCACCGCCGGGATATACGCCAGGTCGAAGATGATGAAGACACTTATCTTGGATTCCGGACGTGTGGGTGGGCAGCTCGTGAGCCTGTATCCAGAGAAAGGTATCCACAACTACCCCGGGTTCGAGACCATCCAGGCCAGGAAGCTCTCGGACAAGCTTTACGCCCAGGCCGAGTCTGTGGAGTGCGAAATAAAGGAGTACGAGAGGGTTGACACCATCGTGAACGGGGACAGCAAGCTCATCGTTAACACCGACAATGGTACCTACCACGCCAAGTCCGTGATCATCGCTATCGGGATGGGCAGCTTTAAACCTAAGAAGATGGGATGCCCTGGGGAGGACGAGCTCTTTAGCAAGGGGGTCACTTATATCCTCCCACCGAAGGAGGAGATCGTCGGCAAGAAGGTCACGATGTTCGGAGGCGGCAACAGTGCTATTGACATGGCCCTTATCGCGGACTCCGTCACGGACACCACGATCGTCCACAGGAGGCCCGACTTCAGGGCCGATGAATCCACCGTCCAAAGTCTGAACAATAGCAATATCAGGAAGGTCATGAACGCTAACCTAGTATCTATCAACGGTACTGACAGGGTAGAATCCGTCACTGTCTCCCAGAACGGCAAGGAGTTCGACATCCCTACCGATTTGGCCGTCATCAACATTGGCATCTCCGCGGACCTAGAAGACCTTAAGAAATGGGGCATAGAATTGACCTCCGACGGCTATGTTAAGGTCGGCTTAGACATGTCTACCAGCCGCCCTGGCGTGTTCGCGTGCGGCGACGTGGTCAGCTATCCCGGCAAGTTCAAGCAAATTACGACGGCCATGGGGGAAGCCACCACGGCGGTCCTTATGGCATACAAGTTCGTGAAGAAGCCCTATTGGGCCTGAGCTGGGCCCGGGTCTGGACTACATTTTTAAAAATGAGGGCAGTGTCTCCGTTTAAATCCCCCGAAGGAGTCAGAAGGTTATCACCCCTGCTGAGCACTCGTCGACGCAGACACCGAATTCAACGCATTAAGATGAGATGATAATGCTCACGTCCTCGATGATTATAGTATCTGAGGGACACGCATCGGCGCAAACGATGCAGAGACTAGAATCTACAGTTGGCGTTTCTTATACTTGTAATCAACTAAAACTAGTCCAGATTTAATTTGAGTTCTCGAACTTGATTGTATCTACGCCTCTAGTATCCATCATTTATATACTATTTTAATTAAT
>CAZIJM010000171.1:0-2203 GCA_964539695.1 uncultured Methanomassiliicoccales archaeon
GGAAGGCCAAGTTCATCCTGAGGAACTCCTCTCCCGCCATGGCGAACGCCCTCAGAAGGACACTTCTCTCCGACATCCCCAAGATGGCCATCGACAAGGTAGAATTCCACCTGGGGCCAATTATGAACGATGACAGGGAGTATGAGAGCGTAACGCCCTTGTTCAATGAGATCATCGCCCACAGGCTAGGAATGGTTCCTGTGCCCACAGACCTTGCACTCTTCGTACCGCAGGACGAGTGCTCCTGTGGCGGAGAGGGATGCCCTAGTTGCACTATTATGTACAGCCTGAATAAAATCGGACCATGCACAGTGCTATCCGGGGACCTTGAGCCCCTCGGAAATCCCGACCTCAGGGTCAAGGACGAGTTCATTCCGATCGTGGAGCTCACCGATGGCCAGGCTGTGCTCATTTACGCCACTGCCGTCATGGGCATCGCGAAGAAGCATGTCAAGTGGCAGGTCGCTAACGGTGTCGGCTACAAGTACATGCCCAAGATCGAGATTGACTCAAAGAAGGCCGGTGACGAGAACCTCCTCGAGTGCGCAATTCTCTGTCCGAAAAATGTTTTCGAGATCGAGGGCGGGAAGCTAGTTGCAAAGAACCCCCTGAATTGCGGTCTCTGCAGGACCTGCGAGCAACACGTAGGTGACCGCGGCGGCATCAGGATCACGGCCGACGACAGCAACTTCCTGTTCAAGTTTGAGACCGACGGATCTCTCACCGCCCAGCAAACACTTGACAAAGCTCTAGATGTCCTGGCCAACGAGGCGAAAGACTTCAAGATTCAGCTTGAGTCCCTCCGATAAACCATTTTACCGTCCTCCCTCGTGAGAGATGGACCCCCCTCCCCTGGGTTCTATATTAATCAGAAGTTTCCCACGGTGATCTACTAAGACACCGTGGGAAACTTCTGAAAATTAAAAAAGATCGCTTACACGATCTTGGATGGCATCATCAGGTTCTACTACGACGTCATAACAAAGGGGGAGGCCGTCTTGCAGTATCCTGACAGCCGTGGTCTGTATAGGGCGCTAACAGGGCACATCGGTATGTTCTACAGGATCAGGTTCGACCTCTACAGGAAGTAAATGTCCTCGAATTACCTGTGCAGGTGGAACGGCAAATGGTGGAGACACTGTACTACTGACCTCCAAAGCGCCGTTATGAGGGATAAAAATAGTAGGTTGCAAACCAAGGATGTAGACGTAGATATGATGGTCGAGCTGATCAACAGGGATAACATGGACCTTCTGCTATGTGAATGTAAGTTCACCGCCAGGCTGACCGGTGTTAGGGAGTTTCGTATGCTGGTACCGGGGGGGGATGAGAACAAAAGGTACATCATGTTCTTCCTCCTGAGATTCACCCTGGAGCTGAAAGACCTGGCAGCTAACGAGCCTGGTCTGCGCCTGGAGCTGATGGAATGTCGGAGATGGAAAAGTGGGCGGCGTCCGGAAAGCGGAGCACGTTTTTGAAGCTTGGGTTCTCCAGGATGCCAGACAGCCGGGCCCTTCGAGACTGAGTGGGCTGACCGGATTCACAAGCATTAATATAGTAGGCGCCAACGTCATATTTATCTCTTCCCCGTTCTGGCTTCGGGCATGAAACCCGATTCAGGGAGCAGGCTCGAGGAAGTGACGGACAGACATTCGGAGGGACACCTCCGGGAGAACGACACTGGTCGCCGGGCTGAAGGCAATAACCCATCCAATGCACAGGCTCCCCCAGGACTACCTCTCGGGTGTGCTCGTCATGATCTCCTATTTTATGCTTTTCGCCGAGGCATGATTAAGGGCAAGCTCTCTGACGGGTGAGCTAACGTCTACTCACTGACTAATATGATGTGCGTCAAGATGTGTCGCCATATGCATACAGGCTGGTTGATGGAGGGCACAGAGCCGCGGTGCCAGAGGACGCGGGGAAATCCTCGAGAGGACGTATAGTGTCTAGTTCTAGAGATACGTGGCCAGGATCGCCGAGCTGAAGATTCGAGATGAACAACATGTTCATCTCCGACTTTAGGCGCTGCAGCAAGTACTTCTTGGTAATAATCGACGTGTCATGTGAGCACGACACCTTTTTCGCGGAGAGCATTGTCTCCACAGAATCAACGGGTCTTATAGACTGTGTATAGATGTCTGTCCGATTTCAGCCATATTTGACGATGGATTTGACAGGGACGTTTGCGAGAGCTGCTGCA
>CAZIJM010000172.1:0-2191 GCA_964539695.1 uncultured Methanomassiliicoccales archaeon
TCAAGTATTTTTTCTGCGATTTTCTTACTGCTAATTGGATTCCGATTCATTTTGTTACCACACTGTAAACGGAATCCGCTTATAATCACAGTTTCGTCCAACTAACAACACCGAGTTCGTGTACGAACTCGGTGTTGTATATATTCATAAACTATACGGTTAGAACAGTGGATCCGAACCCTATCTATACCCAACGGCAATTGAGGTGACATGTTCAACAACAGTTCCATGAAAGCCATAGGTGCAGAGGCCATCATCACAGAGACGACCTACCTGGGCAGGGAGGCGGTGGTGAAAACCAGACCGCCCAAGACCTACAGGATCCCGGAACTGGACTCGCGCATCAGATCAACCCGCACCAAGAATGAAGCTCGCATCATGCACAAAGCCAGGGCCGTCGGCGTCAGAACGCCATGCATCTACGACATCGACCTGAAGGAGTGTTCGATCACCATGGAGAAGATTCGCGGCACCATGGTCAAGGACCATCTGGACGCCCATCCTGAGGACGCCGAGAGGATGTGCAGGATGATAGGCGAGTGCATAGCCAGGCTCCATTCCGTACGTATCTGTCATGGGGACCTGACCACATCCAACATGATCGTCGGTGACGACGGGGTCTGCCTCATAGACATGTCTATGGGGTGCATCCGTGCCGAAATCGAGGACATAGGCGTGGACCTCAGGCTATTGGAGAGGGCGTTCACATCAGCGCACATCGAACTAGGGGATGCCTATGCGGTCATGATGGACACGTACTACTCCATCGTGCCCAACGCGAAGGCCATACGCAGGAAGGTTGAAGACATCAAGAACAGGGGGAGATATACATGAGACTGAAGGTCATCACGTCCAATTCGGGTAAGGTCGCGGAATACCAGAGGGAGCTGTCCGAGTTAAGAATAGAGATAGAACACGTTAGGTTGCCGTACGACGAGGTCCAGGCCTCCGACCTGGAAAAGGTTGTGAACAAGGGCATGGACGCCATCATAGCTCAGGGAGTAAAAGACTTCATCATTGACGATTCCGGGCTGTTTGTGGACGCCCTGGGGGGATTCCCCGGCGTCTGGTCTGCCTACGTCCAGAAGACCATCGGGAACCCTGGGATTTTGAAGCTCATGAAGGGCGTAAAAGACAGAGGTGCCGAATTCAAGTGCTGCATCGGGTGCGACATCAAGGGAGTGAGGATCGTCGTTACCGGGGTGTGCAGGGGGGTCATCACCAACTCCGAGAGGGGCGACGGCGGGTTTGGTTTCGACACTGTATTCTCCCACGACGGCTCCAGAACCTTCGCCGAGATCCCCATGAACGAGAAGAACTCCGTCTCCCACAGAGGTAACGCCGTCAGGCTCCTCGTCGAAGCCATGAGGCGCGAGGGCGTGATCTGACGTCGTTGGAGCGTTTCCTCAGGACATTGGGCAGATGTCGCCGCGCATAGGGCACAGTGCTTCAGGATTTTCGTCAAAAATGAAGAATGTTGGATAGGATTTGAGGTGTCAAAGGATGCTCCTGAATGGCTCATTCGTGAGCAGGATACAGATACCTAGGGCAAGCATCAGAAACAGCAGATAGTTCCCGAGCATGGACTTAGTCTCGAGCATGTCAACCCTGAACCTGAGAAGGCCAAGAATCTTGGTGAGTAACCCGCAGACCACAAATGATATCACGGTGGCGAGTATCCAACCCCATAAATCGATGTGGTTGCAAATGATCGTGTCGATGAGCCCCACGATAATGACGAGGACAACCACTACCATGGAGACTTTCGTCATGTAGATATCCTTGAGGATGAACTCCTTCTCGTTAAACTCGGTCGGAGTAAACTCGTACTCCTCCTGGGGCTCTTCCACTAACCGTCTCTTCTTCTTTGCCATCGGAACCGTATCTTGATACCGTTTAAAAAGATTGTTCCGTTTATTTTAACCGCACGGTTCATGAACACCGACTTCGCATGCGAACTCGCTGTTATCGGCTGGACGGAACTGTGACTATAAGCGGATTCTATTCACACAAAAGTTTCCCTTATCATGGTACTAAGCCCTTATCTTGAGATGCTTTTTTCGGATGTTCGCGGAGCATTTTGACCTCCGGCTCCCCAAGCACTTTCTTAGATCTCCCCCTCTTCTTTAAGGGCAGTTCAGGCTTCAGTTTGGACAGATTCAGCCTTTCCATCAGCTCTATCCTTCTTCAG
>CAZIJM010000173.1:0-2149 GCA_964539695.1 uncultured Methanomassiliicoccales archaeon
GACCAGCTATTTCGACCTGTTTCTGAACGGCACTAGCATTAGGAACCACGAGTTTAGGGCTTCGTGGACGCCTTGTTTGAGTGTGAGTACGGGCGCGTTTACGAGAAACCGTCGTTTACGGCAGGGAAACAAGGCTGGCGTCCATCACAGCGGAGGGCGGGAGTGATTATATGTTCACACTCCTTGCCAACGACGACGTGACGAAGGCTATTGTCAGGGACTCAAGGAGGTATGGAGCTACATCGCTAGCCAGGACTTCGAGTGCGAGAGGCTCAACCTCAATGACTTGGCAGCCAATGTCCTGAAAGTATGGGGTGACAGGATTCCGGAGACTATAGACACCCTGATATCCAGATGCAAATCCACTTGCACCACTATGGCGGACCTCATGAGAGCCAACAGTCGTAATGATACCGGGATCAGAGTCAGGATGGAGAGGAAGCTGTTCTTGCTGGACAGGGTATGGGACCTGTACGATCTCACATGTATGCAGGGGAACTAGTCGACTACGATGACATGGTCATTTAGGCCACCGAGGCAGTCCGCTCCAGAGAGGACCCTAGCAGGAGGTACACTCACGTCCTCATCGATGAATACTAGGACGTTGGCGGAGTTCCTCAGGGCGCTCTGTGACAGAATGGGCTTCAGACTGTTCTGCGTGGGCAACAATTGGCAAAACATATACTCATTCAGCGGAGGAGACGTCTGACGGTTTTACGACTCTGGGAAGGTTATGGAAGGGTGTCGGTGTCAAGGATTGAAATCACTTATCGCTGTCTACAAACGCTGGTGGACCTCAGCGGTAGGTTCGTATCCGTCAACTCGATGCATCAGAGGAAGGACGTCTGGGCGTAGAGGATACTCCCCACCTCTCGGTGCAGCTGCTACTGGTGACCTCGGATAAGGAGATAGAGAGTAATAGCCAACCGCTTGGACTTCCTCCTGCTCAGGGAGTCGGTGTTCGTGATCAGCAGGATCCGCTTTGACGTCTATGCGCTGGGCTATGGAAATGGGGCGTTCACCTTTAGCCCTGGGGACAGGGGCCAGCCCAGGACTGTTGAGGTGACGTACAGAACATGGGACGAGGACGCGGGGATGGAGGGACATCAGACCGGTCAGGTTTTTCACCGCCCACTCTTCGAAGGGTTTAGAGGCCGATAACGTTTTTCTCATAGCGGATAGGGACCACGGGGATTCCCGAGTACCGTGTCTGACGACATTTCCGACCTGTTCGAGACGAAGGACGAGGGCATCCCCAACACCGAGGAGCGCAGGGTGTTCTACGTGGCCATGATCCGGACCAGGAGGAGATTGTTCATCATCAACTGTATGGACGAGAAGGTGTACGCGCAGTCGGTCAGGTCTCCATTCGTGACCGAGCTGCTCGGGCAAAGCCCCATCTTATCGAGAACCACCCCTCTACCCAGAGTGCTTTGGGCCGATGAGAATCGCGTCCTCCGACGGGAGAACGTTCTACGGCTATTGCGATTTCCCCACCTGCAAGGGGACCAGGCGGTTCAACGGTTTATGATGGCCTCTCCACGTAGCATCGCGTCGACATCGATCTATTCGAACCTTCGAATGCGGTGGGACATAAAGATCATAGGAATCAACAGAAGCCTCGCAAGGGATGGAACGCGTTTACGCTTGTGGTGGATGTTCTGGAAGACATTGCGTCCAAGAGGGTAGAGATGGAGATGGTGGACCTGTATGACCTGGACTTCATCAGAGCCTGAGTTGCTTCACCTGTAAGTGCGTTAGTCTCGAGGACCACAGATATTACATCAGGGATAGGCTGTCCCCAGTCCTAAACAGAATAATGGCCGTGGACGCGATCGTGTTTGAGCCTCCGTCTACTTCTCCGTCATCGTGGCCGGTTTGGTAGCCGGCATGAAGAGATTCCGCTTTCCGTATACCACTCACAGTACGGAGGTCCCAACGTTCTGCCCCAAGTCGATCCCTATGGGTTCATCTACACCATGAACGTCAAGGGCCTAGTTGGAGTCGCAAAGGCTGGTCTACAGATGTTTCGACGTCTTCGCAGAACGTGCGTTCAGGGTCTTGTCGAGTCGTACGCAGCCGAGCGCGTCCACCCGATATGGATCCTGGACCACCATTCACGGTGCATTCTTGTCTATCTTATTTCGAA
>CAZIJM010000174.1:0-2060 GCA_964539695.1 uncultured Methanomassiliicoccales archaeon
AAGGTATCTTTTCAAAAGACGCAAACGATCAGCAGAAATTAGCATTCGTGCTCGTACGCATGAGAACGTATGTGTATGCGTATAGATATCAACTGACAAACTCAGATATACAATAAATGGGACCTTGACCTTTAAATAGAAAGTGGCCATAAACGATTCATTCGAGAGGATCCACCATGTACATGCTAACTGAGGTCGAGAAGGTTGTGCGCATACAGCCCAAGGACCTGAAGGATGACATAGACAGTGTCATCGATAAACTCACCTGGGAGACCTACGAGGGCCGCCTTGGAGAAGGTAAGAACTTCACACTGCTCATCAAAAACGTTAGAGCCGAGGGTCCCGGGCGCATTGTCCACGGCGACGGTGCGGTCTATCAGACCGTGAAGTTCGACCAGGTCGTATTCAGACCCAGAGAGAACGAGATCATTATTGGCAAAATTGTTGAGATCCTCAAATTCGGTGCGTTCGTTAGGTTCGGTCCGCTCGACGGTCTCCTGCACATAAGCCAGATCATGGACGACCGCGTGGACATCGACGAGGCCAACCAGAGACTCATCGGAAAGGACACCGGTAGGTACCTCGCTGTTGGCGATATTGTCAAGGCCAGGGTCGTCAGCCTCGACTTTAACGAAAAGAATCCACAGGAGAGCAAGATCGGGCTGACTATGCGCCAACCCGGGCTCGGAAAACTCCAGTGGCTCGAAGAGGACCACCGTAAGAAGGACAAGGGAGGGCAATGAGTGATGGCTGGACCGATGCTCAGGGCCTGTAAGCAGTGCAGTTTTATTACCGAGAATGATAGCTGCCCCCGCTGCGGAGGCCAAACTTCCAGGGAGTGGCAGGGATATCTCGCCGTCATCGACTTTGAGAAGTCTGAAATTGCAAAAAAGATGGGCATATCTGCAAACGGTAGGTACGCTCTCAAGGTCCGTTGATCTGTATGTTCGAGAGGGACTTATGCCTCCCGAAGAAATCCCGGGATGAGTTCAAAGAGCCCCTCGGCGCAGAAATGGATGAGACGGAGCTAGACCGCACAGACACTCAAACCCGTTTTATTACCATCGGGGATGTGGTATCCCTGACATTCAGAAGGCACGGCGTGAGGCCGCTGCTGTCGATCTACGACGGCAGCACGGAACGCACGGAGATGATAGACTTCGTTAAGCTCGTGGAGGGCGAGGCAAAGGAGGTCGTCAGAAACCCAGCTGGACACATAACGGCTGAGATGGCCAACGCCGTCCGCAGGGGCATTGAAGGGGAGTTTGACCTGATACGTGTCGATGGTGAGGAGGACCTGGCCATGATACCATGTCTTCTCTATGCCGAGGAGGGCACGGTCGTGGTTTACGGAATGCCCGGAAGATGCATGATGGCAGTCACCACGGACGGAGCCGTCAGGAAGAGGGTCGCGGAGCTCGCGGCAAAAATGGAGGAACTGGAATGAAGATGAAAATCACCCAGCAGAAAGAGAACCCTCTCCAAAAGAGGATCGAGGTGTACTTCACCATCGACCACAATGGAGAGTCCACTCCCGGCAGGAATGCCGTCGCCGAGGAGGTCGCCAAGCAGGTCAAGTCTAAGAGGGACTGCGTTGTCGTCGATATTATTGAGTCCGTCTACGGTAGGGGCGTCTCCAAGGGATACGCTAAGGTCTATGAGAACAAAGCGGCCGCTCTCGAATACGACAGAGAGTACCTCTTGAAGAGGAATGAGATCGAAGTCGACAAGTCCGAGACACCCACCGAGGAGTGATCGTCATGGCAAAAGCAACAGCACCCAAGAAGGCAGTCGCGAAAAAAGATGCTTATCGGGTTGAAGGTGACAAGCTAGTCAGGACTAAACCTGTCTGTCCCAAGTGCGGACCCGGAATGTTCATGGCTACCCATAAGGACCGCGTGTCCTGCGGTAACTGCGGATACACCGAATTCAAGAACTGAGAAGAACAATTATTTTCAATCCACCTCCACCCTCTCACCAGGAGGTTCAGGATCAAGTCGGGGTAAAACCCGCCCCGGCACAATTCTTCTCAAACCTGTACACACTTGGACCCGTAGTAT
>CAZIJM010000175.1:0-1966 GCA_964539695.1 uncultured Methanomassiliicoccales archaeon
CCTTGTACACGGCTCAGATATTCGCCACGTTGCCCACTGGCAGGATGATCCTGTCAGGGACGTTGTACTGAAGCTGGTCTATGATTTCAAAGAGCACGAACTTCTGGCCCTCGAGCCTATAGGGATTGATGGAGTTCAGCAGGTACAGCCTCTTTTCGTCGGCCATATTCCTGACAAGTATCAAGACGTCATTGAAGTTGCCGTCGATGGACAAGCTTTGGCTTCGAAGAACAACGCCTATGCCAGCTTCCCCACAGTAACCTTTCTGGGGGGAGAACACGACGCACTTCATCCCGACCTTGGCCAAATACGCGGCGAGGATAGAGGTGGTGTTCCCAGTGGAGGCGCATCCGATCATTTTCGCCCCCCCCCCCCCAGCTCCCTGATATGAGAGACACTGATGATCATGCCCCTATCCTTGAAGAAACTGGTGGGATTCGGTCCTTCAAACTTTACATAAAAATTCTCGGCGCCGATCTCGGCGCCCAGAACCCTAGCAATATGCAAGGAGATGCCACCTGGATAGACATCTTATGTGCGGAATCTACGGGCGTGTACCTTTAGACGTCGAGAGGCTCGTTGCGGAAGTTCTCGGGCCTATTTCCTTGACGGGTTCCAGATCCATCCTAATCGTCAGGAGTCCACTGAATTTGGGGACTATATTGATGAACGAGTCGTCGACCTCTACTCCACAGTTCCAACAGATAACCTTGTATGCTGCCATTTCAAATCTTCCTACAACCAGAGCCGGGCTCTGTGATCCAGGTCTCACATCCCATGTCATTCTCGGCGTACAGGCCGCGAATGCTCTCCGCGATGGTCTCGCCCTTATGGGAACTCTTGTCGTAAAATGAGATGATGCAGGGGCCGAGACCTCCGAGGAACGACGCAATGGCGCCGTGGGATTTGGCGGTGGCTTCGGCCTTCTTGAGGTAGGGTATCAGGAACGTCCTGGCCGGCTCGAACACGGCATCTTGGACGGACCTGCCGATAAGCCCCAGGTCGCCAGCCTGCATCGCATACACCATGCACGCTGCGTTGCCTAGATGAAACACCATGTCCTTGCGGGAGACCTCCATGGGGAGCACCGCCCTAGCATTCTCGGTGGCCACTATCACATCCGGTATCGCTACGACGATTCCCAAATTTTCCGGGGGTTGGATGGATATGACCTCGAACGGCTCGTAGGAACGTATGACAGTAAACCCACCCAGCACGCAGGGAGCCACGTTGTCGGCGTGAAATCCACCAGATGTAACGTCCTCGGCATGAGCTGCACAAAGCACGACCTCGGTGAGGGACAGCTTCTCCCCGCAGAGGATGTGCGCGAGAAACGCGCCACCAGCCGCGGACGCACCGGAGGACCCGATGCCGCTACAGGGGCGAATGCCCTTATTTATCCTGATCTCGATCCCGAAGTCGGCGTCGCATCTCCTGAGGACCTCCGCAGCCGCAATGCTCACAGAGTTTTCCTCGGGGTCGGTGGGTATGTTCTCGGACCCGGGCCCGGAGACCTTGCTGATGATGATCCCGTTGTTTATCTTCCTGCCCTCGATGATGTCGTAGGGCTCCTTCAGCGCAAGTCCGAACACGTCGAACCCTGCCCCGATGTTGGATGTGGTCGCAGATGCAGCAATCCTAATCCATTCGTCGGCCATAGTGTTCACTCGTTCCTGGGAGGTAGTACCCTGATTAGCGATATATCTTTACTGGTTATCTGTTCCCTGAGACTGCTACTGCGTTCGAACTGTCTAAGCCATAATCAGGTGTGTAATCATACATTTATTCAGAATTGAACTAGACATATGGCTGTAATCACGCTTCATCCAGGACTCACGCCCATTAAACAGAAGTTTCCCTTGTCGTGGTACTAAGCCCTATCTTGAGATGCCTTTTTCGGATATTCGCGGAGCATTTTGACCTCCGGTTCCCCAAGCACTTTCTTCAGCCTCCCCCTCTTCTTCGG
>CAZIJM010000176.1:0-1910 GCA_964539695.1 uncultured Methanomassiliicoccales archaeon
GTCCAGGAGCGGATGGGGTTCAGATTAACTTGGTTGGGGACGAACGGGTTCCTGGTCACGAACCCTATCCCAGAGCGCGCGTAGGACTCCAACCACCTGTTCCCCTCAACGGTGATAGTCCCGTCCGGGAACTCGGAGTCAATCAAATCAGTGATGGGTCCAAGCTTACAGACCTTGCAGCACCACCGGAAGTCCTTGGCAGGGGGACCGAACACATCCACGTTCTCCCAGAACCCGTCCCCTCCTGACGCGATATGGAGCCTATTCCCATGCCTCTCCGCAAAGGACCTGACGTACTCCGTCGTTTCGGGGAACTCTAGCCCGGTATCGATGTATATCAGCTCCACAGAGTCTGAGGCTTGGGACACCAGCCCATAGGCCGCCAGGGAGTCTTTCCCGCCGGAGAAGGAGACAGTGACCGGAAGGCGTCTCCTATTCCTCTCTTCCAGGAAGGCTTTGATCTCCCTCACGGCCCTGCGTTGTATGCGCCTGAGGTGACTGCGATTGCAGAACACAAAGGTGTTTAGACTTGCCTCCGGGACCTCGTGCTCCGGTGCGGGATGGTCCAGGTCGCGGATCCTCAGCGCCTTGTCGGAGGAACGCATGTCCTTGGAATCCTCCAATGCCACGGCCGGTCCGACCCTCCGGCCCTTCCTCACGATTAACGGGTCGCCTTTTAAAAACTCGCCAACGATGTCGTTCAAATTCTCTCCCGGAACGGTCTTCCCCTTTATGTGACCGGACATCCCCCAGAACCATACGATATTCTTCGTCGCGCACCGATAAAATATGTCCGCCCCCAATTGCCTCAGCTCTAGGACCATGCGATCCAGTTTGAGGTCAAACCTCATCACCCCCAGGACAGATCCGTTCGCGACGATCTCGTCGGTACGGTCCTCCCCCGGGACCTTGTTGAGCCAGATCGACCTCCCCCTGAGCGGCGCATCAGTGCCGAAAGCTTCCTTGAAGAGACTGAGGACTAGCTCCATATCATATCTCATACACGGGCGCATGTCCCCGGGACTGTTGATCCTGAACTCTCTTCCGGCCGATCCGCAGGCTGAGCAAGACTCGCCGAGGAGCAGGGTGCCGCAACTGTCGCACCATCTGCAAACCTCCTTCCCGTGAGCGATGTTCTGTACCATCGCCGAAGGATTCTGATTTATGTTTATAAGAGATGACATGTTCGCCGATCAAATGCAGAAAGACACGTACGGAGACGTATACGAGATACACGTTAATCCAGGCTACTGGAAGAAGAGGCTCAGCCGCCAGGAACTCGTCGACATCGAATGTCCATGATTGTCCTGACCGTTGCCTTCGTAATCCTTCAACGTGGACTGGCATCATCCTTCTACTTCATCAGCAGCTACGGCAGCACCGACACGTGAACGGTACTCTTCGTCATCTATCTCGTCCTGATCCTAATCTCGTTCCTACTGCATGAGTCGATCACGAGTTCAGTGCCCAGAGGTATGAGATGTGGTCGAAGTACCGCATCTACCCGGCAGGACTGGTGTTCACCCTCGTAACATCCATCTTCGGGTTCCTCTTTGCTGCCCCCAAAAACGGTCTATATCCACGGATACATAGACAAGGAAAAGAACGGCAGGGTAAGCATGATTGGTCCATTGTGAACATCGTCCTAGCCACGGTCCTGCTGAGCATTACCACCTCATCCAGCGACATAACTGTCATGACCAGTACCAAATACATAGTGTACCTAGTGCTTTCGCTTAACACATTCCTGGAGATTTTCAACCTGATCCCTTTCCCGCCCCAGAATGGGAGCAAGATCCTTCTTTAGAACAAGAAGGTCTGAACAATCATGTTTGTCATCGCCATCGCGGAGATCGCGTACTACCTGAGTTTGTCACTTACGTTCAGTAGCGCGCACGCGCATGTGCGCG
>CAZIJM010000177.1:0-1906 GCA_964539695.1 uncultured Methanomassiliicoccales archaeon
GAATCATATTCGTCTGCGAGGAAAATAGCCCGGAGATAATGGACCGTCTCGCCGTTTGGCTGGAGGCACACAACGGAAAAAGGGAAAACATCGGGTTCGTCAGCTGCAATCTGGGAGAGGCGTACCCCTCTGGGGTGCGCCCGAACTTCCTCAAGGCCAGGATCGTCTACGACGAATTCCATGTCGTGAAGCTCATCGTCGAGACCATGGACGACACAGCCCGCCGGACCGTGGAGATTCAGGCTATCAATGCCCGCACCAGACACCTGATGAGGACGAACGTGTCGAAGTTCTCCGGGGAACAGCTGAGAGCGCTAGAACGCTCTATCGAGGACTACCGCGAGCTGGCTGAGAACTACCGACTCAAGAACCTATTCTCGGACATTTACAGGCAGTACGACAAAGAGTCTGCATAGAAGGTTCTGGACCTCTGGTACCACGACACCCAGGCGTTCGGTACCCAGGCGATGAAGACCGTGTCCGAGAGCATATACTCACGTCGGGAGGGGATCCTCGCGTGATACGATAAGAACATCAACAACGGCTTCACTGAAGCCGTCAACAACATGTAGACCACCCGCAGGATAGCCAGATAGTTCAAGAACATCGACTACTTCATCACCGTGGCTTACTCTACAACAGCAGGTTGGAAATCTTTTTCGACTGAGGTGGTGGCTATTTCAATCGTCAAACAGGCGCTTGGTTTCAGGATGCGGAGCATCCTTCAGCCAAGCGCCGCCTTCCTACAACGATCCTGATTTGTCTGGTTTGGTCTAAGTTCTTGCACTCGCCTTTTCAACTTTAAATCGTATAGAGCCCCAGACTGGTATTAGGCTAACCTCAACTATAAGAACTCGGAACACATCCTGGTTGTGATGACAACCGGAAACCGTGAGGACTACCTCATTAATATTCTCAGACTGACCGAGGGGGAGGGTGTGGCCAAGACTACCGAGCTGGCCTCGTACATGAACGTGTCCCCGGCCAGCGTCAGCGAGATGATCAAAGTCCTCGCGAAGGAAGGTCTGGTCGACTACGAGAAGTACAAGGGCGTTTCCCTCACGGAGGAAGGGCTCACGCTGGCGAGAAAGCTCCGTAAGAAACACCACGTGCTGGAGAAGTTCCTCACCGACTACCTCAACATCGACCACAAGACCGCCCACGAGGAGGCCTGCAGGATGGAGCATGCCATCTCCGATGAGTCCGCCATCAAGATGTGCCACATGATGGGCACTCCTGTGGACTGCGACTGTCAGAGCTGCATCAAACCCTGCAAGGCTGTATCCGAGGGAATTACCAGGATCACGCCTCTCAACAGGTTGGCCCAGAGCGAATCCGGCAGGATCTCCCACATCACTTCCGACAATACCAGGGTCGTGAAAAGGCTCATATCCATGGGCTTCGTCCCTGGGCGCGAGATCTCCATCGAGACCATCTTGTCCGACGGTGGGCCCCGTATCGTCAGGATGGGGAGCGCCACGATGGCGTTGGACTACCACCTGGCTTCGCTCATTTACGTTGACACGGCGACGGAGACGAAGTGAGCAGTCCGAAAAGGGTCATCCGACTCTTGGGGTTGTGGTCATAACTGAGTTCAAGGACGGGATTGTCAGGTTTAAGATTCTAACACCGACAATGGTGCCATCATTCACGACTTCAATCTTCACGATTTCGCAACCGCTGTAACGAAGTCGCAGATCTGTTTCAGATGCTTGTCATCCCATCTGCTTTACCGTTTTTCATTATTCCTTAAAAATCGATCCGTGTTGGTAGTAATTTGAGAGCTTTAGAACCTGAGTTTGTCACTTGTGCTTAGTAACGTGCATATGCACGCGCGAGGGGCGCACGCAAGTGCGCGAGTCTCTGACCGTCCCGATCATCTTCTGGCTGATGATGGCCCGTACGG
>CAZIJM010000178.1:0-1901 GCA_964539695.1 uncultured Methanomassiliicoccales archaeon
TTTTCTGCGATTTTCTTACTGCTAATTGGATTCCGATTCATTTTGTCACCACATTGTAAACGGAATCCGCTTATAATCACAGTTTCGTCCAAGTAACAACACCGAGTTCGTACACGAACTCGGTGTTATTGGTGTTCACGAACTGTATAATTAGAACAGTACGCGAATGCCCTGCGGATCGGGTCGCCAGGAGATCCTACAGAGATGTTTTCTGACAACTGCTCCGGTCATGGCAGCAGAGAACGCTGCTCTCTAAAGTCCTCTAGCATCCCGACCTTCGAGCCGGGCATCTCATGCGTGACGTAGTCTGGCTGCAAGATGTCCAGGAGGCGCCCGCACCCCGGGTCTGAGAACGGCATGTGCTGGTCTATCATCCCAATGTGATCAAAGGCGTCGGTTATGAACGCCGCCAGGTCATCGTCGGGCTCCTTCTCTTTGAAGGTGCTGCGGTACGGATATGAGGCGCTCCAGTGGAAATGGACGGTGCCCACTCTGTCGATGAGATCGGAAGGATATGATTCGAAGATCCGCTCCAGCGCGGCTATTCCGTCCTGCTGTGTGTCGATATCTGGAAGGCAGTTCATCATGTGGCCAGTGTCGATGCACAGGCCCCAGTCCTCGAATTCTACATGCCTCTCCAAGTAGTGGAAGTCAGATGCGTCCAGCAGCCTCAGTCCAGACCACCACAAGTTCTCAAACATTATTCTGAATGGCGGTTCCCCTCCGGGGAACCTTGAAACAACCTCGTTGACCATCTCTGAAAACGCCGCCAAGACTTCCTCCGAATTCCTCCTTGGGTGACGCATGAAGAGGTCGCGGATGTCTCCATTAGTCGCGTGAAACACTCCATAGGCCGGATCCAGCATCGAAGCGCAGCGTATCGCTTTAGAGATGTTCGCCACGACCTCGTCGCGGCTCCTTCCGAACATGTAGAACTTGGATGATTCCTCGTCCATATCGTATGGCCTGACCTCCCAGACCGCCAGCCAGTCGGTGGCGTACGGGAGGTGGACCGACTCCGCGAACCTCATGTACCACGGATCGGGCCGGGAATATGATGTGAGGAGCTCTAGACCGTCGGCCCCAATGGAATCCAGCGTCGCCCGGGGATCGTCGCCCAGGATCGACCTGTCATCGTAGACGGTGAAGCTTAGAAGATGACGCATCTTCTCAGAACATGTTGAGCGCAGCCGAGACTGCGGCCTCCACCGCGGAGGTATGTGTCTCTCCGCTGCCGATCACCAGGGCGTCCGACTGCGTCATGCCAGTATCTTTGCGGATTTTATAGGCTGTAGCGGGGTCCTTCTCGTCGATGTTCCAGTCCGGGGGGACCATGAGGTTGCCATCGCGAATAATGATAGTGGTGCAGCCTTCGGCACCTACCTTGATCCCGATGTCCCTTTGCTCCATTCCGTTATTGACCTTGTCCGCCGCCCCGATAACAAGTACGGCCTGCTGGTACTCCCCGACGACGAACCCTTCTACAGTGAGGTCTAGTGGCCTGATAGGCAACTGCGAGAGGAACGTTTGCCCTGCCTTAGTGATAGCAATCCCCGTCTGTTTAATCAAGATGAAATCCCATTCCTTTAGGGTGTCGATGATGCGGCGCATGCTTCCCTCTCCAACGCCGACCTCCTCAGCTAGCCTCTTCCTTCCCATGCGCCTCCCGTCCGACAGGACGTGAAGTGCCCAGTATACGTTGGCGTCGTTGAAGCGAAACATGGGACCGAACTGGGGCTCATCGATTATCTTCATGGGGATCAACTCAGTTGGATGATAATGCGATTCATAATCCTTAAAGATGTACCCTCTGGGGGATATCACCTAGGACTCTATACAATTAGAACTGAAAAGACGAATGTAGGAACTTAGCCAAATCAGGCAAACTAGAATTGTTGTAA
>CAZIJM010000179.1:0-1873 GCA_964539695.1 uncultured Methanomassiliicoccales archaeon
GTGCAGACCATGAAAGCGTTTACTTTAAGTTCTGGATCCTAACACGGCGTAGAGGAAAAAGTTTGGATTCTGTAATATTTGCATCCATGTCATCGGGAGATTACTAACCAAATGTATTGTCGCGGCAACATCGTAACTGGTGTCCCATCTTAAGTGAACCTATCGCGGGTCAGAGTTTTCTAGATTGTGAATACATATTCGTTTTCATTGTAACTATAGTCTCTGTTTAATCCGACCGGACGTCGCCGCCGCAGTAGTACACAGCAAACCTGCAGATAATGAAAAATTCCTGTCTGGACGCGTTGTTGAATAAGTGGTTTTAGTATCGATCGCTGTCGTAGTCACTTAACAAGTCGTGCTGATGGTGATGACGAGAGTGTGGCCGCCGACATCCACGACGGACAGCTGGAAGGACATGATCTTCGTCTAATCTTTCTTGTACTACCTCTATATGTCACTATGGCTGACACTGCCCGTCTTAAGGATTAGCTCCAGTTCGGGGACCCCCTGACCATGAAGAGATCCAGGCACTGTCGGTTATTCAAGAAGTATTGGGGCAGGGTCACCATCACGATGACGTCAACACCGTAGCTGGTCCTAGCATCCAATATGCGACATCTACCGTGGGGATCACGTGTAGGATCTGGTAATCATATTTGTCAAGGTTGTCGAGATGCAGATTATCGCAGCTCTAAAGCCATGTATGTCCCTCGTCGCTGGAGTTTACCCACGTCTTCGTAGTTATACAGACCTCCGCGAATTTCTATACTACTGAAATTGGTCATTGTGATACCCAAAGATATGCTCAGGGTGAATTCATCGATATCGTAATCTTCGTTACTATCGAGTATCTTAAAGTCCTGATCTAAGGTCACGGTCCCGTAGACTACGTCTTTGCCGTCGCAGAAGATCACCTAGCTGTGCTGGGAGTAGCTGTCATAATCCTCAAGATCGAAACCGATTATCCCAGTGTAGGCGAAGACGATTACGTCGCCGTACGTACCTTTACGGACGCTGTTCATACCACGGGAGTCAAAATCGATTTATCGCATTGCTCCCTTGACCGGATGTGAAAAGGATATCCCTTGGATGCCCTCAGTTCGACCGCCTCCTGGGCGGTGGAATCGAGAAGGGAAGCGTTACGCTGTTCTACGGTGAGGCAGGAGCGGGCAAAACCAACGTCTGCCTGCAAATCGCTCGCAACATTGCCACCCGGAGGCAGAAGGTGGCTTACATAGATACCGAGGGGCTGTCGTCGGATAGGCTCGGACAAGTCTTTGCAGGCCAGGAAGAGTACATCAAGAACCTTTTGGTGTTCCAGGTCCATAGCTTCGAGGAGCAATCCGATCGCATAGACAAAATCGAGAAGCTGACCGCCGTCGGATCTATTTCCCTGATCGTCATAGATTCCCTTACGATGTTCTATCGTCTGAACCATGATGATTCAAGCACAAGGAACGAGTTCATCAGGCAGACCGAGGTGCTCCTAAATACCGCTCGCAAGTACGAGATAGCGATACTGGTGACATCACAAGTCTACACCAACCTGGGCACTGGCGGCGTGGAGTTTCTCGGAGGGCACACTCTTCACCATAACGCCAAAACCATTATTCGCCTAGATAAGAGGTTCGACGGCAGACGTGAGGCAGTGATTATGAAGCATAGGAGCTTGCCCGAGGGCAGGAAGGTCCAGTACAGAATCACTGGGACCGGTATAGAGGACGTATGACCTCTGTGCTGGCTTAGATCCGCCGTTGGGCAGCCTCTGTGTCTGGGATCGTTCTTAGGAGCAGATGCGACACCAGGGTCAGGATGGGGGAGGCCCTATCACTAGGGTAAAGGTCACCAGAGACTGGTCCCGGAAGGCCGCAAT
>CAZIJM010000180.1:0-1858 GCA_964539695.1 uncultured Methanomassiliicoccales archaeon
TCCCGGCCGACCGCGACGCCACAAGTGAAAACCAAGGTATCTTTTCAAAAGACGCGAACAATCAGCGGACACTAGCGCTCGTGCACGCAAACGTACGTGTATGTGTATAAATATTAACTGACAAACTCTGGCTGAAGCTAACAAGCGATAAAAACGGCAGAGGAACCCGCCATCTTCCCCACTTTTCGGATTCATTTTATAAGTATACTATCCACACCGCGGCAGGACTTCAACGCTAGAATCGCATCTGATGGGATACTGCCATGTGCTACGACCAGCAGCATCGCCGTCTCCATATCGCCAGAGTCATTCACCATGGCCTGCCTGATTGATACGCCGTACCTGTAGAGGATGTCGGTGATGTCGGCAAGAATGCCAGGCATGGAAGCGTCTGTAGGTGTGATGACTACGGACGAACATCCTATCTCTGGCGCCAGGTCGACCATGGACAAGGTGCATCTAAGCTTCGAGAAGACTGCGTCGAGTTCCGGCGTGGTCGAGATCTTCTCCAGCGTGGACCTGACGACCCTACGGTCGACCCCGCAGGCCCGTCCTATGGCAGAATCACCCTGTTCGACTTCGCCGCAATAAGCACGGCTGTCCACGACGTGTATTCCCTGTTGGAGGAGAAGCTTCGCGACTTTCTCCCGGGAGGGGTATCCGGTGAAAGCATCTCCGATAATGTCCATGGTACGTCAACTTTATAGATCTTGATATACGTTTTTGTACTCTATACTACAGTCAGATACATCATCCAAGAATCATGACACTACGTTACTGTGGGCGATTTCTCTGGGAAAGGGCACCCGGAACCTGTTTATGGACAGGATTATCTTGAAGAAGCTGTCTCTGATGAGCCTCAGTGACCTCAGTTCCTGGTTATAGATATCATCTGGCGGCATGCTATTGGTCTCTAGAAGTACTCCCACGACCCCGACCTCATGGCCACGAAGTCCGCCTCGCAGTCTTCATACCCCCCGACGCATACTTTATATCTGGTCTTCTTATCTCTAGATAGACGACATTTTTCAAAATCCTATTACGTCCATCTCGACAAGACCGCCCATTATCGTATTGCCCATCCAGACATCAATTGCATAGTACTTTTCACGGTTCTGCAACAGCCTTTGGCTGCGAATATCATAGCTCTCAACCCTGTGAAACAAGTAGGTCCAACCAGGGCGTCCACAAATCTCTGCATATCACAGACATCTTCCAGAACGTTGTCACAACAGCCCAGCAACTGGTGATGGAGCCGATGTTAAAATGCAGGAAACGGGAGACCTTCACCGGAAGACGCATCTAGGGTGATTAAACCCTGCAATGACGTCCACTAGGAAGATCGTGTTGAAGATGCCGAACAACTGCTGCCTATTGAACCCCTCATCGTCTATACGACCAACCGCGGACATGGAGCCCTCGCGGAGATGCCTTGGGAATATTTCGTCCCAGTCCCTGCGCGAAGATCTAACCTCCCTCCCAAACAATAGTGCCAACATCCGGAACCCTTTTAGTCATCCACGGTCTTAGATTACAACCTTTTATAAGGATTTGTTAAAAAATAATTTACGTTTTATCCTTTGAAGAAATGATATAGTTTCATCCCTTATGCCACCCGTCTGCTTTGATATTCAAAGTGTCCATCTCTTCATCCAAGATCTTGATTCTTTTGACGTACTCTCTCGGATCGAGTTCGCATTTAACCTTCAGTTTGGAAGAGTTCATGGTGTTTCCAATGAGGTTGACGATTATCTTATACGATGTCAGAGGTTTACAGCACCAGTTCATACTGATGAACGAAAACAGCCTGGGCTCTCCCTTTGATCGGTATTCCGAACCGCCATTCTTGTAATTCTCG
>CAZIJM010000181.1:0-1845 GCA_964539695.1 uncultured Methanomassiliicoccales archaeon
CCGAGGAGGACCTGTTCGAGGCGTTCTCCAGGGTATCCACCTGCAACATCTCCGATGCGTTCCATAAGCAGGGTATAATGATCGGCATTCTGCCCCAATCCCTGCAGCATAGGCAGAGGATGGTTGGCAGGGCACTCACTGTCCAGACCACGAATGGCGACTGGGCGAAGCCCGTGGAGGCCATTGACCGCGCCAGGGAGGGCGACGTCATCGTGGTTGACGTGGGAGGCGCTCCAGTGGCTGTCTGGGGGGAGCTCGCGACATGCTCCGCCATGGTCATGGGCGTGAAGGGGATTGTTATCGACGGCGCCGCAAGGGACATCGATGACATCCGCGACCTCAAGTTCCCTGTGTTCTCCCGCTCCGTGGCGCCTTGCGCCGGCGAGCCTAAGGGATACGGCGGCATTGGTATTGAGATCACAGTGGGCGGACAGAGGGTCCGCACCGGCGACTGGATCGTGGGCGACGAAAGCGGAGTCGTCGTTATCCCCAAGGAGGTGGCCGTTGAAGTGGCTAACCGCTCCCTGGACGTCCACGAGAGGGAGAACAGGACTCGCGAAGAGATCCTCAGGGGATCCACGCTCTCTAAGGTTAATGAACTGGCGAAGTGGGAGCCCGTTAAGTAACGGGATCCGGGACTCAGTCCCCGAACCTTCCCCTGACTTTCTGGCGGCTGATTTCCAGTTTCTCCCTGTGGACCATCCTCTTCTTATCCTTATTTCCGCCTTCTTCACCATCTCCTTCTCGAGGTCCTAGGTCTCCTCGAGCTTCGTTAATAGCTCGGTTGCGCTGTAGCGGGGGTAGTGCATTCGAACTCCGAGAGCCTGCAATCTAGTATGGCGGGTTGCTTTTGTCGGTAAAAATCGCGAAAAATGTGTGGTCCTTCGAGACGTCCGATAGACGCACTCCGGTATGGACTTGTCCTTACTAGCGTCCTTGTTGTCTACGGTGGTCCCGACCAAGATCCTGATTCTCCCCCCCCCCTCAGTAGGACCCCAGCTGTCCTCCAAGGATCTTGATGAGCATTCCGATCAGGCTGCCTTTTTAGGTGTCATTGCATACTTTTCGTTGTTGAACGTGTCCACCACCCTGAAGCCCCCGTCCTCACGCTTCACAAGCGTGGCCTGGGAGATCTTACAGCTGAGGGACTAGGAATCGATCTTCAGCATGGTAAAGGCCTAGTAGACTTCGCTCTCTACCTCTTGAATTTGGATATGATGACGTTCTGAATTATATCATCTCGCTGATTTGCCAGAATTTCTACCTATCAACGGGGCACTTAATCTGAGTTTTCGGTCCTTATGCGCACGCAAGTTCGCGCGCATGAACACCGACTAACAAACTCAGGTTGGACGTTCAACATCTTACTGGACTTCTCCGGATCCGGTCCATCGGTGATCATTACAAATACGACCACTTGTCGGTCGTTATTTATTTAAACATTAATCGTCGAAATCGCGATAATATTAGATGCATCTTAGTTCTGGTTGATAGTTAATTTTAAATATATGGATGGCACACGACAGTTAAAAAAAGTTTTATTTAAATACTACTTCACTAGAATGTATGGATGAATCAAACATCCATGAAATCCGCTAAATACCATTGGTTCGTTCATAGTATTGTAAAGGGTCGAAAGGCCCTTTGCAGAGGAGATAGAATGCTTAGTTGCGAAGGTGCAGATTATAGCAAAGTACTGAAGCGCTACGACATCGACTTGCAGGTCGAGATGACTCCCCAGGAGATGGCTGAGAAGCTGCTCCCCACCGACCCTGTTTTCCACAAGGTTGCCGAGGAAGTCATGTACATGAGGTTCAAGACCGTTGGACCCGTCGTCGCGGAGGC
>CAZIJM010000182.1:0-1829 GCA_964539695.1 uncultured Methanomassiliicoccales archaeon
GCTCAAAGAGACCGGCAACGGAGTCATGGTGAAGAGTGACTTAGCTGGCTAATGATCGGCTTAATTCGTCACGTCTATCAAATTATGCAACAATGTTTGGCGAAAGGATACTTTTAAGAGAATCCGCCATTCATGACATCATGAGGTTGGCTTCGTTATACTCCGGCGGAAAAGACTCCACGTTCGCGCTTTACCTCGCGGAGCAAATGGGCTATGACGTGCCCTACATCGTTAACATCGTGCCGGAGGACGAGGCCTCCTGGATTTTCCACACCCCCAACCTAGGCGTCGTTCCATTGATAGCCGAATCCATGGGGAGGAGACTCGTTACGGTGTCTAGCACCGGGACAGAGGAGGGTGACATGGAGAGCCTTGCCAGGGCACTGGAGGGTTTGGACGTGGAAGGCGTGATCACGGGTACAGTCTGGTCGGACTACCAATGGGACCGCATGAACCTCATCTATGGGGACTTGGGGCTAAAGGTCATCACGCCCTTGTGGAGGAAGGATCAGGACATGCTCATGGATCAGTTCCTGGACTCAGACATCAGGGCGATCGTGGTCGGATGCTACGCGGAGGGTCTGGACGAGTCCTGGCTCGGCAGGCCGATCGACACGGAGACCGTGGAGGAGCTGAAGGCGCTTCGCTCGCGGTATGGCATCAGCATAATGGGGGAGGGCGGCGAGTACGAATCGCTCACCCTCGACTCCCCGATGCACTCTAGGGCGCTGGGGATAAGTGGTTTTGAGAAGGAGTGGAGGAAGGGCGCGGGAACCCTTAGGGTGACGTCCGCGGAGCTCCTTCCAAGACCTTCAACCTGAAGATCCTGAGCCTCAATGCATTGGTGACTATCGATATCGACGAGCAGGACATGGCCGGGGCCAGAATCATCGGCATCTGATCCACTAGCCGTCGTATTCTAGCAGCACCGGCAAACCGGCTGCTATCGAGATGCACACGATGTTGTAGAAGCGCGAAGAACAGGTTCTTCTTGACGTTCTTCAGAATGATCCTCTTGATCTCCAGCGCCGTGAAGACACTGCGGAGGTTGTCGTTCATCATCACAATGTCAACGGACTCGGTCACTATGTCCGTCGCTGACCCAACAGCGATCCTCACGTCGCTGTATCAGTGCAGGGGCGTTGTTGTTGCCGTCCCCGGTCATGGCCATGCAGACCTGGGCGACCTGGAGGCCTCTGACGATCTCCAGTTTGTCGCTGAGCTTCGTCTCGGCGTAGATTTCATCTATGCCCAGCTCGGACGCGATGTACTCTGCCGTGTCCTTCCTGTCTCCGGTGACCATCATCACTTTTAGCCTGTTGGACTTCATGGTAGCGATGGCGAACGGACTCTCCTTGCAGATCGGGTCGTATGTGGTGACCGTCGCGATGTATCTCTCGTTGATGACAGTACGATGTAGATTATCCTAAAGAATACGACAAAATTGGCGTCCTCGGGGACTTCTACGCTCTCCTTAATCAAGAAGCGGGTGCTCCCGACGAGTACTCTGTTCGTCCATCTTGCATCTAACCCCTCCGCCAGTGACGCTTTCGAACCTAGTGTGGTCCGGTATGTGGACGCCGGTGTTTCTAGCGTATCTGACGACCATCTCGGCCAGTGGGCGCTCGGAGTCCGTCTCCGTGATCACCCTGAAGACGGAGGGATTGGACACGAAGTGTATCTTCAGATGCCCACTGTGCATGTTCCCGTATTGTCTAGAATAATAGTGTTAATTTTCGCCGTGGCCTCCGACAAGAACGCAGTCTTGAAGTGTGTCCAGCATGGAGGTGAGTTTTGGAGGTGAAAGTTCTCTACAGGCTTGATAATGG
>CAZIJM010000183.1:0-1741 GCA_964539695.1 uncultured Methanomassiliicoccales archaeon
GCCTACGCGTCCCTGGGTGAGGACGGGCTCATCTCCCCCGAGAGCTCCGTCACAGGGTCTGATGTACTGATCGGTAAGACATCTCCGCCCAGGTTTCTAGAGGAAGAGACCGACTTTCTGACACCCCAGAAAAGAAGAGAAACGTCGGTCACGGTCAGGCCCGGTGAAAAGGGATGTGTGGATTCGGTAATGATCACCGAGTCCGAGAACGGTTCCAGGCTGGTGCGCGTCAAGGTCAGGGACGAAAGGATCCCCGAATTGGGCGATAAGTTCTGCTCCAGGTTCGGACAGAAGGGCGTTATTGGAAGGCTAGTTGATCAGTGTGACATGCCCTTCACAGCGGACGGAGTAACGCCCGACTTGGTAGTCAATCCCCACGGAATCCCGTCCCGTATGACCATCGGGCACGTGCTTGAGATGATCGCAGGGAAGGTTGGGTCCATGGAGGGCCGCATTATCGATGGGACCGCGTTCTCTGGCGAGAACGAGGAGTCCATTCGTGACGGCCTCGTTAGGAACGGCTTCAGCAGGTCCGGTAAAGAGATCATGTATGACGGGAGGACCGGGCGCATGATTCAGGCGGATATCTATACCGGCGTCATCTTCTACGAGAAACTGCACCACATGGTCAGCGGTAAGATGCACGTCAGATCCAGGGGACCCGTGCAGATCCTAACCAGGCAGCCCACGGAAGGGCGCTCCAGACAGGGAGGTCTCAGGTTCGGAGAGATGGAGAGGGACTGCCTGATTGGCCACGGCGCCGCCATGGTCATCAAAGACAGGTTGCTGGACGAGTCTGACGGGACCCAGCAATGGATTTGCGGGAACCCCAAGTGCGGGCACATTGCGATCATGGACAGGCATGGGTCGCTCTACTGCCCTGTGTGCAAGAACAACACCACCATCTATAAGGTACAAACTTCGTACGCGTTCAAATTGCTTATGGACGAGCTCCTGTCGCTCGGTGTCGCCATGAGGCTTCAGCTGGAGGATCTGAGATGACAACACCTGGCATTACCAAGAGGATCGGTTCGATCAAATTCTCTTGCGTCTCCCCTGAGGAGATCAGGAGGATGTCTGCGACCAAGGTCATCACCGCAGATACCTACGACGAGGAAGGTTACCCCATTGAGATGGGTCTCATGGACCCCCACATGGGGGTCATCGAACCCGGTCTCCGCTGTAAGACATGCGGATGCAAGGTTGACGAGTGCCCTGGGCACTTCGGACACATCGACCTGGCTATGCCTGTTATCCACGTTGGCTTTATCAAGGATATTAAGATGTTGCTGGAGTCCACTTGCTGCAAGTGCGGCAGGTTGATGCTCTCCGAAGATCAGATCCAGGCCCGCAGGGACAGCATGGAAAGGATGGAAGAGTTGGGAGGGGGGACCATCGAGGTCAAAAACTTCTCCAAGGAGACCGCCAAGGATGCCTCCGGGAAAGGCGTCTGCCCCTACTGTGGCGCAGAGCAGATCAAGATCAAGTTGGACAAGCCTACCACTTTCCGTGAGATCGAGGACAATCACAAGCTCACGCCCAAGGAGGTGCGCGAGAGGTTGGAGAGGATCCCCGACGAGGACCTAGTCACCCTCGGCATCGAGCCCTCCACCTGCAGGCCTGAGTGGATGGTTTTGACGGCTCTGGCCGTGCCCCCCGTCACCGTGAGGCCCTCTATCACGCTGGACTCCGGCGACAGGTCTGAGGACGACTTGACCCACAAGCTGGTGGACGTCCTGAG
>CAZIJM010000184.1:0-1705 GCA_964539695.1 uncultured Methanomassiliicoccales archaeon
GACAGGATCATCCTGCCAGTGGGCAACGTGGCGAATATCTGAGCCGTGTACAAGGTTGTCACTGAGCTCTAGGAAATCGGTTGGATCGACAAAGTCCCTATGTTCACCGGGATCCGGGTCGAGGGGGCGTCCCCCGTGGCCAGGGCTTTCAAGGAGCACAGAAACAACTTCGTCCTTGATGAGGATCCCGAGACCGTTGTCACCGTCATCAGGATCGGGAACTTCGTCAATGGCAGAAAGGCCCTTAAGGCCATCTACTTCACCGGCGATGTCGTCGAGACCGTTACCGACGCAGAGATTATCAGCGCCTAGCAACTCCTTGACAGAGGGGGGGGGGCATCTGTATGGAGCTCGCTTTCGTCGCGTCCGTTGTCAAGCTCAGAAGCTTCGCGAGACAAGGGTTGTAGACAGGGATGAGCATGTTCTTTGTATCCACGTCGAGAATGGCTCGAAGGACCCAAACACTATTATCAATAATTGTGCCCCGCCTATAAAGTGCGGCAACTCTGTCGAGGACGTTAAAAGAATCCTCGCTCAGTGAGGGTGCTTAGAAATCGAAGAGACTGGCCTGCCTCGGGTTACCCTTTTCCCTATTACCCTTTTCTCTCTCCCTCCGAGAGAGTGCGGGCTCTGCCAAGGCCTCCGGCTCAGGTGTGTAGCCGTACGCCGCGGCCATCTCCTTCATCATCATGTCCTCCTCCTCGGAGGGCGACATCGAGTGAGCGGGCTCGTTCACCACCTTTGAGAACTCGAGCTGGTCTTTCATGCTCCTGGCCAGCGTTGGACCTATCTTAGTCATGGCAGCCAGGGCCAACTCGTCTGCTGCAGCCAGGTCCTCTCTGGTGCGGTACCCGGCCCTGTATAGTGTCCTGGCTCTGCTCCTGCCGACACCCCTTAGGGTGACCAGATCGCTGAGTTCCTCCTTGACACCGTAGCGGATTCTCACTGACAGCGGCTTGATCTTCCTTATTGCGTCTGGGTTGAAAATGTAAGCGATTTCGGACATGGCGTAGACGATCCAGTCCATCCTGTCAACCTTGGCGCGGATGTCGCCAGGCCCGATGCCCATGGAGTCGGTGATGGTTTCCTCCGGTACTTCCTCAATCCAGTCGTTAATCAGGACGGCAGTCTTCAGGTCGCTCCAGAAGTGCTCCGGGCTGTAGTCTTTGATAGTTTCTGGATCGATGAGCAGCCTGTCCATCCACAGGGAACTCTCCATTTCGAGGCGGCTCTCGTCGCACTTCTTAGGGTACATTCCGACTACGTCGGGCGTCATCGCCGCTGCTATGAGGATCTGCATGGGCTCCGTGGTGTCGTTCACCTTCAGGACGACGTCCCTGATGAGGGATGCCGTGGCCGGATCGATGTACAGGTCGGAAACCCTCTTCCCGAACGGCAGGATGGTGATAGTATTGTCGGTGCGGCGGACCATCTTCTCCCCGGTGAGGAAGTTCACTACGTCTCCAACCACATTCTCGATGCCGAACAAGTTGGACGTGGCACCGAAGAACGCGTCCTTTAGGAAGTCCACAATCTCCTCGTTGGATTCCGCGTCGCCCGTGGCGATTATGCCCAGGATGTGGCTCCTGAGAACCTTCTCCTGGAACAGTTTGGATGTTAGGCGCTCGGTGTCGTGGTCGATGTAGTCGATCATCAGGTGCGCGAAGTCCTTGTCGTTCTTCGCCACCAGCACCGCCTCGCCGTA
>CAZIJM010000185.1:0-1698 GCA_964539695.1 uncultured Methanomassiliicoccales archaeon
AACTCGGTGTGTAAGTGTTTACGAATTACGCGGGTAAAACAGCATCCCGTACGTTAATAAAGAGGAAAGTGATGCTCCGAGGTATGGTCAAAATGGACCTCAGGATCCCCACTGTACTTACAACGGAGGAGTTAATGGAGAAAGCCTTCCACAGGGCGTCGAAGATTCGTAAAAATGGAACGAACGCACTAGATGGGAGGAAGAAGACAGCGCTGGCGAAGGTCACTGCCTCCGGGGACATCGTGGTCACGTCCTTGAACGGATACGTCGAGAGGTTTCCCAGGCTGGATAAGGAAGATGACTTCTTCCCGGAGTTGGTGGATATCGTGATCGGTATCGACCGCTACAAGAAGGCCCTGGGCGCCGTCAACTGGTGCGCCGGCAAGGCGGAGAAGTTGAAGAACGATACCCTGAGGAACATCCGCCGTACCAAGGACCCCGAGATTGTCGAGGCTACTAGGAGGAGCTTCTATGGGAGGCTGAATTCCTACGTGGACAGGATCTCGGACGACCTCCTGTTCCTGCAGGAAGCCAAGAATAAGTTTAGGAGGCTGCCCGCCGTGGACCCCGGCCTCCTAACGATCGTCGTTGCCGGGTTCCCCAACGTAGGCAAGAGCAACCTGGTCACCATGCTGTCCTCCGCCGCTCCGGAGATTGCTCCCTACCCGTTCACCACCAAAGGCGTCATAGTCGGGCATATTGAGGACGAATAGTGTAGATACCAGATCATAGATACCCCTGGGCTATTGGACAGACGGTTCGACGAGAGAAACGACATCGAGAAGCAGGCCGTCCTCGCCCTGAGGTACTTGACTGACGTTATGCTATTCGTCATAGACCCCTCCGAGACCTGTGGCTTTTCCTTGGAAATGCAGGAGAGACTGCTGGAGACCGTAGAAAAAAAATTCCCGGGCGTACCGATTATTATCGCGGAGAGCAAGTGTGACATTCTGAAGACTGACGACGGCAGGATCTGCTTCTCTGCTCAGACCGGCGAGAACATGGACGTCCTGACTGAGACGATCATGAGGGAGTTCAGGACGGTGGCCAGGCGCAAAGCCGCCGATGTGGAGTTAGAAGAGGTCGAGCGATGTCAGACGGCCCTGCGATGAGTCAGGAGATGGTGAATTACTTTGCCGAACTCTCCGACAAGAAGGATGAGTGCTACGTCATAGCCGAGAAGGCTAGGTCCATGGGCTTCGATCCAGAGACATTCGTGGAGATACCTCAGGCAGAGGATCTGGCGTCCCGTGTGGAAAAGCTCCTCAGGGACTATCACGTGGAGGGCGTCGCAAAGGATATCCGCAGGCTCACAGCTGAATACGGGAACCGTGAATTAGTCGCCCTCATGGTGGCTAAAGAGATGGCCAGAAGGCCCGCTGAGAGCATCGAGAAGGCCCTGGATAGGGCCGTCAGGGTCGGGCTGGCGGTGCTTACAGAGGGAATCCTCGTGGCCCCCTTGGAGGGCATAGCTGACACCCGCATTAGGAAGAACCTGGACGGAAGCAATTATGTGGACTTAGTGTTCGCAGGGCCGATCAGGGCCGCGGGTGGCACCGGGCAGGCCATGAGCGTTCTGATCGCAGACGTGGTCAGAGTCGAACTGGGCATCAGTAGGTACCAGCCCACCGAAGGGGAGATCGCCAGGTTCGACGAGGAGATCCTCCTGTACAAGCAGTGCCAGCACCTCCAGTACAC
>CAZIJM010000186.1:0-1673 GCA_964539695.1 uncultured Methanomassiliicoccales archaeon
GGACGATGAGGATAGATCCACAGACATGACAAGCGACCTTTGTGGCGGCCTTTCTGAAAGCGATCTGCTCGTTAGCGCAATCAGGACACTTAATCTTGATGAAGTCTCCAGTCATATGATCACTCTGTAAGCTCAAACTTCTTCGCGCGAATACAGGGGGAAATGTTGGCCTTCTTGCACTGGGTGCATCTGTACCTGAGATTGATCCTCTTGGTGGGCTTCTCCCTCCCCTCAGGCTTGGGCCTGGGGAAACCTCCGTAACCGGCGGTGACCTTTCTAAATCTCCTCTGACCCCATTTGAGCTCGCTGGCTTTCTTCTTCTTAACCTTCTCTACTTCCTGCTCGGTATGGGTCTTGCAATAGGGACAGTATCTTTTGACAGTTCTGGGCATCTTCATGATTAATCAACCCTGTTGAATTGAATTAGGAACGCTAGTATCGGAGTTATATAAAAAAAATACGCCTCTCCGAAAGGAGGTTCAACCCCCTCTGGGAAACGGTCAGGATACATCATACCAGATAGTCGAAAAAGAGGAACCTTCTAGATTGTGGGCGGTTACTCGCCAGAAGGTCCTTCGGACATCCTGCAGACCCCGCCGTCGGATGACACGATCAGGACGTCGAAAGCGGTGTTCAGGAACAGTCCGTTCTCTACAACGCCTGGGATCACGTCGATCCTAGACTCCAGAAAAAACGGGTTGTCGATGCCCTCTGGGAACCTGCAATCATAGATATAGTTCCCCCCATCGGTAACAAACGGCTAGCCATCCGCCATCCTGAGCTCGGGAACGCACCCCTGCCTCCTTAGAGCGAACGCGGTGTGCTCGTGTCCAAACCTGAGAACCTCCACCGGGAGCGACACTTTGGTCCCGAGCTTGTTCACTATCTTGGACTCATCGACGATGATCACCTCACGGATGGTGGCCGCGGCAACAATCTTCTCCCTTAGGAGAGCCCCTCCGAGCCCTTTCACAAGTTGCATCTTCGGGTCGACCTCGTCGGCGCCGTCGATTGTGACGTCGAGCTTGTCCACCTGGTCCAGGTCGACGACGTCAATCCCGCACCCGCGGGCCAGTTCTTCGCTTTGGATGGATGTGGCCACACATGTGAATTTGTATCCCTGTGCCACCAGCTTGCCGATCTTTTTGATGGCAAAGTAGGCGGTGGACCCTGTTCCGAGCCCGACGTTCATGCCCTCTTCCACGAATATGTCAATTGCCCTCTCTGCGACGATCCTTTTCATCTCTGCGGCGTTCATCTACGCACCGTCCGGATGAACTGCCAGCATTTGTGATGGATAAATAACTAATCTCCTAGCGTGAGAACACTGTTACATAATTCACTAGCACGATTTTGTCCATTCGATCCACTAAAGATTTAAATTAGCTATTTTAGACCGTTATTCCACAAAAATATGTATTAATTATTTTTAATTATATAATTTTCGATAAAAACAAATATTAGTAAAATCACATAGATGTGATCCACACCAGTTATCATGGCGCGAAACAAAGTTAGGAAACTCCCCGTTTTGTGCGAACAGAAAGGGATGGTTATCGCAATAGATGTCGATAGGATGACGAGTACACGTAGCGAATGCTGGGATAAAGATCAAGTAGGAGACTGGCGGTTAATCCGCCAGTCGTTTTCTTATACCACCCATCGTACAGTTC
>CAZIJM010000187.1:0-1597 GCA_964539695.1 uncultured Methanomassiliicoccales archaeon
CTAAGAAGGATACAGATTACAGGCGGATCATCGTTCATGATCACACTCCCCAAGGACTGGGCTGACTCGGTAGGCCTCAAAAAGAATGACACCGTCGGGTTGCAGCCACAGCCAGACGGGAGCATGGTCATCTATCCCAGGGGCGAACAGGCCGCCATCGCTGATTCCATCAAGATCATCCAGGCGGACGGCATATCGGACCGTGACTTCCTCTACAGACAGCTCGTGGGCGCGTACATAGCCGGTCACGACGCGATAGAGCTCCTTTCCGAGGGGGAGTTATCTAGCATGGTCGCCAGCACCGCCTCCTCTTTCACCCAGACAGCCATCGGGTTGGAGATTCTGGAGGAAAGTGAGAATCATATCCTCATCAAGGACCTCATGGACCAGGGCGAGATAAAGCCAGCTAAGCCCGTTGAGAGGATGAAGGTGTTGGTCAGGAACATGCTCAACGATGTTCTGGACTCTCTAGAGCAGAAAAACACTGCTATCCTCGACAGCTTCCCCGACAGGGACAGGGAGGTGGACAGGCTCGACTGGCTCATATCCAGGCAGGTCAACATCCACCAGAAGGACATCACAATCTCCCGCAGGATGGGAATGGATCTCTGCGAGATTACAAGGTGTGGGAGCGTCAGCAGGTCCATTGAGAGAATCGGAGACCATGCAGTCCTCCTGGCCGCGAACCTGAAGCCCATTATAGACGGCAAGGCCACCTCGGTTGACGCCAGAATCCTCACCACGGGAAGAGAGGTTGTGACGCTCTTCACGGACTCCGTGGGAACATGGTCTAATAGAAATATGGACATGGCCAACAAGTGCATCGAGCACGGCGAGAAACTGGTGGTGAGATCCAAGGAGATTGCAGATCTGGATGACGACATCGACGAGAGGACTGCCATGGCCGCCGAGCTCATCTCCAGCAGCGTCAGGCGGGTTGCCGAGTACTCCATGGACATCGCAGAGATCGCCATCAATTCCGCAATGGACTGAGATCGTTGCCTTCATATCGGTCAGACCGCATACGTCTGATTTTCCACCTTTCACAGTAAGAATGTGGGGATGGTCCCCGGTAGTATGTGCGCATGCGGAGTACGTTCATCACCTCGTTGTACTATTACAGTGATGTTCCATCAATAGTATAGACGATTCTGTCAACCAAATTCAATCTACGTGAGTAGAAGTGGCCGTATTTGCCATTGAGTTTTCTAGATGTTGGAGACGTGGAATATTCCGCAATATCCGACAGGATTTCGTCGACTTTCTCCTTCATACCTCGACGCTCAAGTTCCCGACAGTCTTTGGATGCCTTCTTGGGCAACGTAACTTTATAGATCAATTTCAAGTCTTACGTTCGGACATGGGGGTGTCATCATCTTCCACATCCTTCTCAAAATCAAGATCACCCATGAGATAAAGGGTCTCCAAGATACCTTCTTAATCGCTTCGAACATCATAACAATATTTCCGTTTTTGGTGGTGATTGTTACTAGTTCATGATCTAGTGTTAAGTTAACGATATTATAGAGATTATCCCGCGCTACAGTTATATTGTTGTGTCCTTGTTGAATCATACTTATTATTTTGTCTTGATTTC
>CAZIJM010000188.1:0-1595 GCA_964539695.1 uncultured Methanomassiliicoccales archaeon
AAACCCGCCCCGGCACAATTCTTCTCAAACCTGTACACACTTGGACCCGTAGTATAGTTTGGATAGCATAGAAGCCTCCGGAGCCTCAGACTCGGGTTCGAATCCCGACGGGTCCGCTCACATACTACAGTGCCTTCCCGCGCACACCAATTTTAATATAGCCAGACGTTAGGAAATTAGGATGGATGGAACCATAAGCCGACAGCATTTATAGTATAAGACCGATTCAAATGAGATGACAAAAGGGCGCATATCTCCGAGGACCGAGCTGGCTCAGCTTCCGCATACGGTCCATGGGGGACAGGCATGGAAACTGTCGGATGTCGAGGACTACAGTCATAACCTGAACCCGTTCGGTCCACCCGAAGATTTGGCAGAGATCGTGGCCTTGGCCGTATCCGAGGTCGGCCACTACCCAGACGACGCCTGCACCGAGCTCAAGGAGGTCATGTCCCGCACGTTCAACGTAAGTATGGACTGCATCTCCGTGGGCGCCGGCTCGTCGGACATCATAAGAAACGTTCCCAATACATTCTACGAACGCGGGTCCAAAGTCGTGGTCCTTCGTCCGTCTTTTGCGGAGTACGCTCAGCAGTGCAGAATCGTTGGTGCCGATATCCGCCCGTTTGATTTGGAGCCGGAAGAGGACTTTAGAATCGATGCCGATCGCCTCTTAGAGGTAGCCGAGGGCGCCAGGGCGGTGTATATATGCAACCCTAATAATCCTACCGGCAGGGTAGAGCCTAGGGAAAAGCTGGTGCGCATAACCAGGGAGCTTGAGGAGAGCGGCACGTTACTCTTCCTAGACGAGACGCTCCTGGGGCTGGTACCCGGGTACGCTGACATTACTTTGTCTGGTATGGTAGGCCGCTTCTCCAACCTCATCGTGGCGTCATCCCTCACAAAGTCGTTTGCGATTCCCGGCATCAGGATCGGGTTCGGATTCTCCAATCCAGACGTCATTGCCGAGATGGACAAGGTCCGCATGACATGGAATGTAGGGCAGATCGAACAGACAGTCGCCACCGTCCTGCTCAGGGACAAGATGGACTACGTGGACCACGCTGCTGCCGTCATGGCCGAGGAGTCGGAGATCATGAACTCCTCGCTGGAGCAGATCGGGTTCCCCATCGGCCCGGTGTCTGACTCATTCTTTTACTTCAACTCGCTGGAGTCGCTGGGTATGTTGGCCGCGGATTTTAATAGGAGGATGACCTCCCAGGGTATCGCAGTCCGCGACTGCACCTCCTTCGGCGATAGGTTCTCTGGGTATGTTCGCTACAGCGTCAAGGACCGTGAGCGCAACTGCGGGTTTATTGCGGCGGTGGATTCTGTAATCAACGGGTGAGTCTGATGGTGCCATGGCTGGATGCTGTGCTCGTGGTCGTCCTGGCCTTGGCCATCGACAGGTACGTGGGCGAGGTCTCTAACTCGATCCATCCGCTCAGGTGGATAGGGAACCTCCTGGCGGCGATCGACCACCGTGTCAAGTGTAGAGGATCGAAGAGGACAATTGCGATAGGGTTCCTGTCCTATATGCTAGTTTTCGTCTTATTCGCAGGGGTCGGGCTGTGCCTCACTTCCCTATTCAGGGC
>CAZIJM010000189.1:0-1586 GCA_964539695.1 uncultured Methanomassiliicoccales archaeon
GACTGGCGGACTAACCGCCAGTCTTCTACTCGATCATTAAACTCTGCTTTCTTCCTTTCTATTCACCGTAATGGACCCAATTAAATACATTTAAAAGACGGTCAAATTCAAACTATCCAGATATGACATTCTAGAGAGGCGTTAAGTCGAGGCTGGTAGAGGAGGTGTTCATGAAGGTGGCGAAAAAGAGATCATACTGTCAGTATTGGATCGATTTTTTAATCGACATTTTGCTTAGAAAGTTATGTAGCTGACTATACCCGGTCATGAATCTGTACATGTATATGTAGACGGTGTTGGACGACGCGGAAGCAAAGAATGTGACTGTGATGGAGGTACTAAGGTTGCATCCATATACAAGCTAATCATATCTGGCACAGGCAGGTTTAGGAGTTCTCGCAGCCGGAAAGTTGAGGAGATGTTCAGAATATTCAGGGTGGAGGATCCTGAATAACCCTAATCCAAACTTTTACCGGCATTTTATCTCAAGGCGAAGTTGATTAGATCCTTCATGGCCTTCACAATGTCATCGGCCAATGATATATTCGTGACACCTCCCTGGGCGAAGTCGGGCTTGCCTCCTCCCCTCCCACCGAACTGCTTCAGCGCTTCGGGCAGCAGCTTCCTGCAGTCCACTTTTGGGCTTCCAGAGGCCATGACAATAGAAAGCGTATCTGTGACCCCGACAATAAGGGCGACACCACCCTCGGACTTCACCTTCTCGGCGGCATCAGTGAGGGAAGCCCTATCGGTTCCGGGGAGTATCGCGCAGTGTACCGCGACCCCGTTCACGTCCTCGGACGGTATCGCCGCCGCCAGTTTCCTCGTGACCTTTTTCAAGAGTCTGGCGTCTAGATCTAGCTCGTGTCTCATGTTGGCGACTGCTCTGACCAAATCTTCAGTCTTACACCCAATGTTGTCCACGATGGCCAGCGCGGTGCTGGCCAGGTCAGCGGCGACGTCCTTGGCGGCCTGTCCGACCTTGAAGTGGATAGCGACCCCATCTTTTCCGGCGGATACTTTCCTATCGACGACTAGCATCTCCAGTTCGGACGTTTCCATCACGTGAATGCCGCTACATGCGGACAGGTCGATGTCGCCAATGGCGACGACGGAGATCTCCTCCCCCTTGGGTATTCTGTCCAGCTTGATTCTGACGTTCTCCAGCTCTGGATCATCCCTGTTCATGATGCTCTTGGTTACGGCTAGGTTATCCACTATCGCCTTGTTTACGAATCTCTGGGCCTCCCTGATCTGGTTCCAAGTCAGGTCGTGGCTGACAACGACATACTTGCTCTCCGGCGAGATTACGATCTTTATGATAGTCAAATCGGGGCATTGTCTCTTCAACGAGCAGAACAAGAGATGCTCCCCCGTGTGGCCCTGCATCAGGTCGTAGCGCCTATCCCAGTCCACGCTGCACCAGACTTTTTCGCCCGGCTGCAGGTTGTTGCCCGGTACGCGGTGGACGATGTCCCCGGCCTTGTTGTAGTAGGTCTCGGTCACAGATATCCCACGGATGGCCCCAGTGTCGCACACTTGGCCCCCTCCCCCGGGATAGAACGCTGTGCTGTCCAAGACGACCT
>CAZIJM010000190.1:0-1523 GCA_964539695.1 uncultured Methanomassiliicoccales archaeon
CCGTCCTCCATATCTGCGGAGACACCTACCCCATCCTCGACCAGATGGTCGCCACAGGCGTCACCGGGATTTCCATCGAGGAGAAGGTCGAGCCCGAGAAGGCCGTCGAAAAAGTTGGCGGAAAAACCGTTCTCGTCGGAAACGTCGGATCCGTTAGACCCCTGTTCCAAGGAACCCCCGAGGAGGTTGACGCCGCCGCCAAGAGGTCCGCCGCCGCCGGATTCAACGTCATCTCCTCTGGATGCGGAATTGCCGTAGCCACCCCCGACGCCAACATGGAAGCCATGGTCAAGGCCATCAAATCCCTGGCATAAGCGGATTTACTCTACTAACAAACCACTTACCCTCTTTGAAGGGTTTACCATTTCTCACGTTACGTTAAACGAATGCATCGTGCCCGACGTCGGATTATAGGGACGATAGAACGTCCTATCCCGGGAACTGCTAAAAAATCAAAAATAGAAAATAAGGAACGAATCCCCGCGTTTCCCGCCCTCGGTCCTTAAGAAGCGTATACAAGACAGCCTTCTGGGCGTGGAGTCTATTCTCAGCCTGATCAAAAACCACACTGTGAGGGCCCTCAATGACTTCGTCCGTAATTTCCTGCCCTCTGTGGGCGGGCAAGCAGTGCATCACGATGCATGTAGACTTCGCGATTTTTAGCAGGTCGTCGTTAATCTGGTAGGCTTTGAAAATCTTAATGGCCTCGTCCTCGGATGTCTTGTCACCCATAGAAATCCAGGTGTCGGTATACAGCACGTCAGCATCCACACACGCCTCCTGGGGGTCGTGAGACGCGATAATTTTGGACCCATTAGCCTGAGCGATGTTGAACGCCCTCCACATGATCTCGGCATTTGGCATACGGACCGCGGGGCAACATGCGACCATGTCTATGCCCATAATGGCACAGGCGTACAACAGAGAGTTACACACGTTGTTCCCATCTCCAAGGTAGACGAGCTTCTTGCCGCGAAATCCCCCTAGTTTCTCCTTGATAGTGACCATGTCGGCCAGCGCCTGGCAGGGGTGCTCCAGATTGTCCAGACCACTGATGACCGGACAAGTAGCGTACTCCCCAAATTTGTCCATTATCTTGTAGTCAAAAGCTCTGTACATGATGCCGTGGACGAAGCGGCTCATGACTCTGGCGGTGTCCTCTACAGTCTCACTATGGACACCCATTTGCATCTTAGACTCGTCGATGTAAAGTGCATGTCCACCAAGCTCGGTGATCGCAACATTGAAAGAGATCCTGGTGCGGGTGCTGGGCTTCTCGAATATCATGGCAAGCGTCTTTCCCTTGAGGGGGTCCCCGTGGTGGCCACGCTCAGCCTTCAATCTGATGGCGAGATCGACAAGTTGGGGCCACTCATCTTGCATATCAGATACTGAAATTAGGTCTTTCTTGATCATGCCGACGGTATCCGGAGGAGAGTTTATTATCATTTAGGCTAATATAACATTATTGCACAATTCGATAGACATAACGGACTAAGCCAGTTATCGGACCGGCTCGATCA